>JBGSID010000335.1:0-7357 GCA_041751895.1 Lysobacteraceae bacterium
CCGAACGTCTCGAAGCCGAACGTCTCGAAGCCGAACGTCTCGAAGCCGAACGTCTCGAAGCCGAACGTCTCGAAGCCGAACGTCTCGAAGCCGAACGTCTCGAAGCCGAACGTCTCGAAGCCGAACGTCTCGAAGCGGAACGCCTCCAAGCCGAACGTCTCGAAGCTGTGCGTGCGGAAGCAGCGCTGCGTGAGCGCGAGATGCAGGATTTCATTCGCATCGAAGAAGAGCGGTTGGCGGGCGAGCGTGCCCAGGCAATGCGCCTCGAAGCTGAGCGTCTCGAATCCGAACGCCGCGAAGCGGAGCTGATCGAGGCCGAGCGTCTGTTGGCGGAAGGCGTCGAGCCCGAGCGCGGCGAACACGTCGAACTGCCTGCGTTCGCCGATTTTGGCGAAATCACCACCCCTACGGAGACCACGGAAGCATCGCCTACGGTGCTCACCGGGGCGACCGTGATCGATCCGGATCTCCCGCTGGAGATGGCCGATCTCGATTCCGATCTCGTCGACATCTTCGTCGAGGAAGGCCACGACCTGCTCGACCATTCCGACCAGTTGCTCGTGCGCCTGCGCGAGAGCACCCATGAGCGTGAAGTCATTGCCGGCCTGCAGCGCGATCTGCACACGCTGAAGGGCGGCGCTCGCATGGCTGGCATCATGGCGATCGGCGAGCTCGGTCACGCCATGGAGTCGCTGCTTGAAGCGGTGGCTGAACAGCGGATGCAGCTTGAAAAGCAGGATATTCCGCTGCTGGAACGTGGTTTCGATCGCCTGCATACCATGGTGACTCGCGTCGGTGACCGCCGTGCGGTCGCAATGCCCGATACGCTGATCACGGCGTTCGATGCGCGCGCACTGGGTATCCCGGTGGAGCTGCCTTCCGAAGCCGTCGTGCGTCCGCAGGCTGTGCAGCAGGACGTCGAAATCGTTGCCGAGACGGCATACGAAGCGCAGATCCAGAACCTGGAAGCAGTCGAAGTAGCGTCGGCTGTCGCACAGGAAGACGAAATTGTAGATGCCATCGAAGCGCAGGCAACGAACATCGAACCTGTTCCGGTCGAAGAGGTTGCAGTCGATCTTCCGTCGTATGATTTCGCGTTTGTTGGCGATATCTCCATGCCTATCGAACCGGTCGAACAACCGGTTGTCGAACAAGCTGTGGTTGAGTACGCGCCGATCGAGCAAACGCTTGTCGAACAGACGGTCGTAGAACAAGCAATCGTTGAGCCAGCAATCGTTGAACATGGCTCAGACGAAGGCGCAATGGCCGGCGATGATGGCTTTGAGCTCTTCGAGGCCATCGAGGAAGAGATCGAAGTGCCGACGGTTGCGACGGACAGCGCGGATTCCGCGTTCGAATTCCTGCCCGATTTTGTTGCGGAGTACGAAGCCGAGCAAAAAGCCGAACCTGAACTCGAATCTGAAGTCGAACAAGCGCCCGTGCAGCAAGTCGAATTCGCTGCGCCGCTCGAAGTGGAAGTGCATGTCGATCAGCCCGAAGCTGCGGCCCCACAGCCGCGGATGCCAGACTTCGCTCCGCTGCCGGCACTCAAGCCGCTGTCCTCTCCGATGGAATTCGGCGTCAATACCGACGACGATGTCGGCCTGCGCGGTTCTCAGGAACAAGTGCGCGTACGCGCGGAACTGCTCGACCGTCTGGTGAACTACGCGGGTGAAGTCGCGATCTACCGTTCGCGTCTTGAACAGCAGCTGGGCTCGTTCCGCGCTGCGACTTCCGAAATGGATCAGACGACGAATCGTCTGCGTGACCAGCTGCGACGTCTGGAAATCGAGACCGAAGCGCAGATCATCGCGCGCTATCAGCGCGAAGGGGAAACCCGCGACGCCACGTTCGACCCGCTCGAACTCGACCGCTTCTCGAACCTGCAGCAGCTGTCGCGCGCGCTTTCGGAAACCGCAAGCGACTTGGGCAGTCTGCACACCACGCTCGACGACCTGACCCAGGGTTACGAAACACTCTTGCTGCAACAGTCGCGCGTGAGCTCGGAACTGCAGGAAGGTCTGATGCGCACCCGCATGGTGCCGTTCGATACCGTGGTGCCGCGTCTGCGCCGTGTGCTGCGCCAAGCCGCGACCGACACCGGCAAGCAGGTTCAGCTCAAACTCGACGGTGCCCAGGGCGAACTCGATCGCAACGTGCTCGAGCGCATGACCGCACCGCTGGAGCACATGCTCCGCAACTCGGTCGCGCATGGTCTCGAGTTTCCGGCGGACCGTGTCAAAGCGGGCAAGTCCGAAGAAGGCTCCGTGCTGGTCTCGGTACGCAAGGAAGGCTCGGAAGTCGTGCTGCAGATCAGCGACGACGGCAGCGGTCTGAATCGCGACGCGATCCGCGCACGTGGTGAAGCCCGAGGTCTCGTCCGCAAAGGTGCCGTGCTTTCTAATGCGCAGCTCGATGCATTGATTCTGGAGCCAGGTTTCTCGACGGCAGAGGAAGTGAGCCGGCTTGCCGGTCGCGGCGTCGGCATGGACGTCGTTGCCAGCGAAGTCCGCCAGTTGGGCGGCACGCTCGACATCAATTCAGAGCGCGGTACCGGAACGACATTCACGCTGCGTCTGCCGCAGACGCTTGCGGTTACGCAGGCCGCCTTCGTGCGCATCGGCGAAATTACATTCGCGGTTCCGATCGCATCGGTGCGCGGCGTCGGCCGAATCCGGCGCGAAGAGCTGGAGAAGGGCGACCTCACCAGTTATCGCTACGGCAACGATGAGTACGTCCTGCACGATCTGGGCAAATTGCTCGGCCATGCGCCGGCCAAAGCGGAAGGTCAGCTGCAGATGCCGCTGTTGCTCACCCGCTCGGGCGATCTGCACATCGCCGTGACGGTCGATCAGATCATCGGCAACCGCGAAATCGTGGTGAAGCCGATCGGTCCGCAGGTGGCATCGATTCCCGGCATCTTCGGCGCCACCATCATGGGTGACGGCAGTGTCGTGGTGATCCTCGACGTCGCACCGCTGGTGCGTCGCCAAGCCGCGCTGTTGCCGGAGCTCGAAGACGAGTCGGCACAGGCATCCGATGAACAGCGCGCTGTACCGTTGGTCATGGTGGTCGACGATTCGATCACCATGCGCAAGGTCAGCAGCCGCGTGCTGGAGCGAAACAACTTCGAGGTCGTCACTGCGAAAGACGGCATCGACGCGCTTGAACGTCTGGCTGAGCGTGTGCCTGATCTGATGCTGCTCGATATCGAAATGCCGCGCATGGATGGTTATGAATTGGCAACCGCGATGAAGGCCGATCCGCGCCTCGCCGATGTGCCGATCATCATGATCACCTCGCGTACCGGTGACAAACACCGCCAACGTGCGATGGATATCGGCGTGAATCGTTACCTCGGAAAGCCCTATCAGGAGAACGAGTTGATGCGCAATGTGTTCTCCCTGCTGGAAACGACGCAATCGAAATCGGTGAGGTCCGATGCCTGATCAGACTGCCACCGAAGTTGTGCCGCGCGTCGTTCTATTGGCGCGCGCCGGCAAGGCTGCCGACAATCTCGCCGACGCCGTGCGTCAAGCGGGCGCAGAGTTGGTGATGACGGCCGATCCTGCGCACACCGACGAGGCTGCGCTGCGTGCGCAACGCCCGCAGGCGGTGTTGGTCGCGCTTGAGCCGAGCATCGAAAACGCATTGGACAAGCTCGATGGACTGTTGGTGGATCCTTCACTGACCGTGATCTTCGACGAGGCCGATCTTGCCGCGAGCCGTACCGGCTGGGACGCTGCGCGCTGGGTTCGTCATCTGTCTGCGAAATTGCGTCACGACACCAACGTGTTGCCGCCCGGTACCGAAAGCGATCACGACTGGCAGCCGTCTCCCGGGCAGATCCCGAAGCCCGCAGCGGCGTATGCCGATGTCGATATGGCGATGTTCGCCCAGGAAGCCTTGGCGAGCGCGGACAGTGTGCCCAGTGATGGCATGCCGGCGGAATCATTCGTAGCGTTCCCTGCTGTCGACGAAGGTCGGCCGCAGGTGCACAGCACACCGGCGCAGGAGCCACCTGCGGCGCCGGCCACGATGCCTCCGCCGTTGCCGCCGGCAGCGTTCGAGATCGCGTCGTTCGAAGCGATTTCTTTTGAATCCAGCGCTTCTGAATCCGGCACTTTCGACTCCAGCACTTTCGACTCTAGTGCATTCGACGCCAGTGCTTTTGAAACGCCGATCTCTGATGTCATTGCGCAGGATCAGACGCAGCGCGACGCATCATCGATCGACAGCGGCATACGGTTCGAAACGGCCGGCGACAGCGCGCCGTTTGAACCTACGCAGCTCGAAAGCATGCACTTCGAGAGCGCTGCGGATTCCGCTCTCGGCGGCGTGTCTGCCGAGTCGGCCGCAGGCAACATCGCGCCCATGAACCTGGATGATGATGCGTTCTTCCTCGAAGACCTATCCGTCTCTGAATCAGTAGCCATCAATGGTGATCAGGCTGCAGGCATGCAGTTCGACGGTGGTTTCGATGCGGATACCGACTTCGAAGCCGAGTCGGACCTGCGTTCGACAGTGTCTAGTCCCGGCTCTCAGCGAGAGACCGAGGACGTGATGTCGTTTGAAGATCTGATCGCCAGCAGCATCGTTGCAGCCGAAGAGCTCCCGGGTGCCGCAAGCCCCAGCCCGGAGGCCGCAGTAGAACCAGAAGCGCCGTCACGTGTGTTTTCGCTTGGTGATCTGTCGCTCGCACCTGTCGATGAGGCACCTGCATCTCCTGCGTCCTCTGCGGAATCCAAGGCCGCGCCATTCACGCACGACATTTCCGCACTTGAAGCGCGCATTTCCAGTCTTTCGCTGGTGGATATGGAAGGCGGGCGTGCTGTCGATCCGTCGATGCCATTCGGCAGCGTGGAACCCATCGGTGTGGTGCTGGTAGAGGCCGGTCTTGGCGGTCCGGACCCCGCGCGCCAGTTGTTGGCTGCGATCCCCGCTGAATTTCCGGCGATCGTGCTGGTTCGCTTGCACCTGCAGGGCGGCCGCTATGATCGTCTGGTCGCACAGATGGAACGCGCTGCAGCGCTGCCGGTCGCGCTGGCGGAAAGTGGTGGCAATGTCAGTCCCGGTACGATCTATTTCCTGCCCGATGGGATCGGCCTTGCTGCACGCGGCGGCGGCTTCAGCTTCATTGTTGACGCTGCACCCAGCAGTGCCGGTCTGTTCGCAGCGTTGCCATCCGGAGAAAGTGCGGTCGTCTTTCTGAGCGGTAGCGACCCGCAACTGGTCGAGACCGCGATGGCGGTCACCGCAACCGGGTCGATGTTGATCGCACAGTCGCCGGAAGATTGTTACGACGGTGCGGCCTGCGCCGAGCTTCGCACGCGTGGCGTTGTCTCGGGCCTGCCCGCCGAGCTGGCAGGCCGACTGTCGTCGCGCTGGCCCAGCTGATCGAGCCGATGTCCCGAAATCGGCGCTTTCCTCACTCAAGACGAGTACTCCCGTGAACAGCACGACCGTCAACGACATTCGAGGTGTCCTCATCCAGATCGCCGGCTCGCAGCTGCTGCTGCCCAACGCCGCGACGGTCGAGGTGCTCTCCTACGCCGATCCGGATCTGCTGGAGAACGCGCCAGATTGGCTGTTGGGCCAGATCCGCTGGCGCGGCTGGCGTTTGCCTCTGGTGTCGTTTGCACGCCTCGCCGGGACACACACCGAGGGCGCTTCGGTCGGCACCAAGGTGATCGTGATCAAAGCGCTTGGTGGCGATCCGAAATTGCCGTATTTCGCACTGGTGGCACAGGGCTTCCCCCGTCTGGTCACGATCTCGCGCGACAACATGATTTTCGATAGTGAACATCAGGAAACGCTGCCTGACGGCATCCGCATGCGGGTGATGTTCAACGAGGATGTGGCGCTGGTGCCGGATCTCGATGCCGCCGAGCGGATGATCGTCCAGGTCTTGCGCCCCGCCGCGTGATGACCTGTCAGGGTGCGCTCTGGCGCACCGCTCCAGGCCTCCCCCGGACTACAAATCCCCGAACTTCGCCTGCAGTGCCGCGATCGCGGCCAGCCCGGCGGTTTCCGTGCGCAATACACGCGGGCCGAGACGCAGGCCGCTGAAACCGGCGCCTCGCAGAATAATGCGGTCTTTTTCCGACCAGCCGCCTTCCGGTCCGATGCCGATCACGATGCCTGACTCCTGAGCAGGCGACAGCGTTGTGAAGCGATGTTCCCCCAGCGGGTCGAGCGTGAGCTTCAGTGCGTCGACATTCAATGCGTCGGCTGCTTCCATCAGCCCGCGCGGTGGCAACAATTCGGGAATGCGCGCGCGGCCGCTCTGTTCGCATGCCGATGTGATCACGCTGTACCAGTGCGCGACCCGTTTCTGCAGGCGCTCGCCATCCAGCCGTACCTCTGTGCGGTCGGCGAATACCGGTGCGATCGCTGACACGCCCAATTCGGTTGCTTTCTGCAGGATCAAGTCCATCTTCTCGCCACGGGCAATGCCCTGCAGCAGCAGGATCCGCAGGGGAGATTCGTTGTCGATCGTACGTGTATCGAGCACCTCGACTTCGACGCCGCGTTTGCCGGCCGCCAACAGGTGCGCGTCGTAGTCGCAACCGTCGCCATTGAACAGGATGCAGGGATCGCCCTCTCGCAGGCGCAGAACGCGTACGAGATGCGCGCCCGCACCCTCGGGCAAGGTCACGTGTGCACCCTGCGCGAGCGGTTGATCAACGAAGACACGGGTCATGCGCATGTCGTGGCCTCTTCGATCGCGGTGGACGTGGTTTCGGCGAGCAATTGCAGCTGTGCGTCGTCGATGCAGTAGGGCGGCATCCAGTACAGCACGTCACCGAGCGGACGTAGCAGCACGCCACGCGACAGCGCTGCACGGTATGCGCGAAGGCCGATGCGCAGCGCAGGATCGAAGGGTGTGCGCTTGTCGCCGTCCCGGGTCAGTTCGAAGGCGAGGATCATGCCGGCCTGGCGGACGTCGGCGACGTGGCGATGCGTGCCGACCTCTGCCGCGAGTCGGCGCATTTTTGCGGACGTGTCGCGATTGCGTGCCAGCACATCGTCGCTGGCGAAGATGTCCAAGGATGCAAGCGCCGCCGCGCAGGCTAGCGGGTTGCCGGTGTAACTGTGCGAATGCAGGAAAGCACGATCACGGGAATCATCGAGAAAACCGTCGTATAGGGTTTGCGTCGTCAGCACCGCCGCCAGCGGCAGCGCGCCGCCGGTCAGGCCTTTCGACAGGCAGAGCAGATCGGGCATCACACCGGAGTCCTCGCTCGCGAACATCGGTCCGGTGCGGCCGAAGCCGACCGCGATCTCGTCGGCGATCAGGAAGATGCCGTGCGCATCGCAGAGGTCGCGCACGCGCCTGAGATACGCCGGGTCGTGC
>JBGSID010000336.1:0-12103 GCA_041751895.1 Lysobacteraceae bacterium
AGCGCAGCACCGCGCGGCCGTCGGCGCTGCGCGAATAGGGTGTCGGGCCTGCGCCCTTCAGCTGCAGTTCCCAGCGTTCGCCTGCGGCATTGACGGTCTCGCCGAGGCTGATCGCACGGCCGTCGCCGAGCTGTCCGGCCCAATGTCCGAACTGATGGCCGCCGTAGTTGCCGGCGAACGGATCCATGCCCGGCAGCAGCGCATTGCCGCCGAAAACCTGTGCGAAGGCCTCCGAGCCCACATCCGCTTCGCTTAGACCGAGCGCGTCGGCCATCTCGCGCGAGTACGCGAGCGTGCGCGGTGCGCTCACTGGCGTTGGCGTGACGCGCGACCACACCGCACCGCGCACCTCGCGCCGGCGTGGGCCAGTCTCGGCATCACCCGGCAGTTGGGTCAGGAACTGGTTGTCGAATTTCAGTTGGCCGAACGGTAGACGGCGCGTAGTCGGATCGATGTGCATGGCGTCACGTCTGGGGGCCGTCACAAGATCGCACAAGTGCGCCCCTGTCGTGTGACACGCCAGTATCCACCCACGGCAGGCAGGCGGATCACATCCGGTTGATCACCTGTAGGAGCGGCGGAAGCCGCGATCAGTTGACCGGTAGTCTTTGGGCGTGACGGTCGAAGTGATCGCGGCTTGCGCCGCTCCTACAGGGCGATATCGTGGACTCACTCCACTCGTTGCCCGCGTTCCAGCAGCCACAGCATGATCGTCTTCTGGCGCACGTAGTTGGCGCGGACATAGGCGTAGACCAGGCCGTGCCAGCCGTCGAGGAAGCCGAGCCGGAAGACGTAGCCGCGCCAGAACCGCCAGGCTGGCGACAGGATCAGCTTGCCCAGCGACGCGCGTTTGCCGCGCGCGAATTCGTACTCGGCCATCATCCGCGCGTAGCGCTCGGTTTTCTGCAGTTGCTGCATCAGCGAGCGGTAGGGGTAGTGGATGAGATCGCCGGTCAGTGTGACGACCTTGCCGTCGACGCTCGCAGCCTCGTGGATTTCGCGGTCGCCGCGCCAGCCGCCACGACGGCGGTCGAACAGCCTCAAGACCCGATCCGGGTAGGCGTTGCCGCGTCGCAGGAACTTGCCGAAGTAGTCAGACAACCGCGCGAAGCGATAGCCCGCCGCATCGACCAAACCGGCATCGCGTGCCGCCAGGATCGAAGCGCGGAGTTCCGGGCTCACGCGTTCGTCGGCATCGAGGCACAGCACCCAGTCGTGCGCCGCCTGATCGACCGCGAACTGTTTCTGGCTGCGGAAACCATCGAACCGTCGCTGCAGCACCCGCGCGCCGGCGGCCTCGGCAATTTCCCGGGTGGCGTCGGTCGACCCCGAGTCCACGATCAGAATTTCCGTGCAGAACGCGAGCGAGGCGAGGCAGTCGCCGATGCGGTCGGCCTCGTTGAACGCAATAATGCAGGCCGACAGAGGGTGGGACGTGGATGGAGACGTATTGATGGCGGAGTACCTGTTGTTCGCGACCGAGCGTTACGCGCTGCCCATCCTGCAGCCGTTGGCGGAGGCGCTGCAAGCGGCGGGGCATGGCGTGAGCGCCCTGTTCGTCGATGGTGCCGCCGGTGTGCGGCTGCCCTCACCCGTTCGCAGCGTCGCTCTGCGTGAAGCCGTGGCGCTGCGCCCGCGCGCGGTGTTTTCGGCCGCCAACTGGGTGCCGACCTTCCTGTCCGGCCCGAAAGTGCAGTTGTTCCATGGCTTCAACGTCGAGAAGCGCGAGGACGCGCGCGGGCACTTCCGGGTACGTGGTCTGTTCGATCTGTATTGCACGCAGGGCCCGGCGACGACGGGGCCGTTCCGCGAGCTCGCGGCGCAGCACCCGCATTTCGCGGTGGTCGAAACCGGTTGGCCGAAACTTGATCCACTGTTCCGCGACGACGGCGGCGCCAGTGCAGCCATGCGTGCACCGGCCGGCAGCCGTCCGACGGTGCTGTTCGCATCGACGTTCACTGAACACCTGAGCGCCGCGCCGCATCTGTTCGACGCCATCGCCGCCGAGATCGCCCGAGGCGACCGCTACTGGCTGCTGACCCTGCATCCGAAGTGTGCCCCCGATCTGTTCGAGCGTTACCGTGTCCTTGCCGGGCCGAACGCGGCTTTTGTCGAAACCGAGCAGTTGATGGCCGCGCAGCGCGCCGCCGATGTGCTGCTAGCCGATACCACATCGGTGGTGTCCGAGTTCGTGGTCCAGCACAAACCGGTGGTGACGTTCCGCAACCGCGCGCCGAAGCCGCACATGTTGGATTTCGACGATGCATCGAAGCTGCCATTGATGCTCGAACAGGCGTTCGCCCCGTCCACAGCCTTGCGCGAGGCGCTTGCGGACTATGCCGATACCATCCATCCGTATCGCGATGGCCATGCGTCCGAGCGGGTGCTCGCCGCGACCGAGGATCTGATCGCCGGTCGTCTCGGCAAACTCAGTGGAAAACCGCTCGCCGGTCGATTCAGGGCGCTGCAGATCCGGGCGAAGCTGGGGTATTGGGGGGTCGGCCGTGCCTAGCCGATGCCCTCATGGCCTGACCACAATCAATCACTCCCTGTAGGAGCGGCGCAAGCCGCGATCGGCTTCGGAAACGCTGGACAAGGACTTTCGCGGCTTGCGCCGCTCCTACAGGGGCAAGCCGCGCGCTTCACCACCGTAACTCGCGCGTCGCGATCTCATGTGCCAGCTGTGCATGCAGCGCGTACGCCTCGGCCGCAGGCAGATAGCGCAGCCGCAGCGGCTCGGCCGTGGCGGTGCCGCCGGCGGTATCCAGCAGCAGTGTTGCCATGCCGAAGCGGCGATCGAGCGGCGACTGCCCAACGCGGAGCGCCTGCAGCTTGCCGATTTCGGTGAAGCGCCATTTCCGCGTCCACCAGCCGTTGCGTATGGCGATCAACTGCCCGTCGACGGCATACCCGGCGTGACGTGCGTGTTGCCATGCGATGTAGGCCGACCAGGGGAGCCACAGGCCGACAAGCGACAGGCCGAGCCAACCGAACCGCCAGAATGCCGCCGCTGCGACCAGCAGCGTCAGCAGCAGTTGCGGCACGAACAGACGCCAGAAGGTCAGGCGGTGCAGTGGGCGCCAGTCGGGCATCGGCCACTGCACTTGCGGCATGAGGTGGCGGATCAGCGCATCACAGCGTTCGGGCGTCGCCACCGGCGCCACTTCACGCAGGGATCGCGGCTGGTTATGCGAACCGTTGTCGAGCACGGCGGTGGCCACTTCCAGCGTGCGCCGATGGAACAGCCGGTGCAGCATGCCTTCGCGCAGCGTCCACGACTGGATGCGCCGCCGAGGCGTGCTGGTGCGGAGCCGGGTCAGTAGTCCGCGTTCGAGTGTGAGTCTTCGCCCGTGTTCTTCCAGCCGGAATCCGGTGTATTGCAGGACCGCGAGGATGATCGAGAAAGTGCGGACCGCGATCAGGAACAGCAGCGCCAGCGTCACCATCGCCGTCGCCTCATGGCCGCGACTGTAGTTGTCGACCATGCCCAGGACGGAGCGCCCCCAGTGCTCGATCACATCCGACAGCAGATCGGGATTGAACTGGCTCATGGCCGCGAACGCGCCGCCGACCACGATCATGCCGCGGTTCGAAATCAGGCCGACCCGAACGATATCGCCGAGTGTGAGGCGCAGCAGCACATCACCCGTCCGGTCTTCCGGCGTCGCCTGCGCCTGTGACGGATCAACTGCCGCCACCGCCGCCGCGCCGTGGCGGCGACGGACCAGGGCTTCCAGCGCCAGCGCATCGTCGTACTTGAGCACGCGCATCTCGGCTTCGGGTTTGATCCCGCCGGCCGACTCCAGTCGGACCTCGGCCACGCCGAAGATCCGGTGCAGCAGTGTCTGGTGCAGGGCGACGTTGTGGATCCGGGCGAAGGGGATCTGACGCAGGCTCCGGTGCAGCAGGCCGCTGCGGATCTGCAGATTGTCGATGCCGATGCGGAAACGGTAGGTGTAGTACTGCCAGAGCGAGATCGCGCCGATCACGAAGATCGCCACCAGCCCCCAGAGATCGTTGCGGTCGCCGCGCCCGAACACGAACAGCACGATGATCGGCACGATGAACTGGCGCAGCTGCTGGATCAGCACGAACAGCCACGACATCGGGTGCAGGCGACGCTCGGGTTGCCCGCCCATCTCCTGTGCGATGACGACTTCAGGCGTGGTCATCGTCTTCCTGGCGGTCGATCTGATGGCTGAAGTGGTCGCGCAAACGCTCGGCATCGGCATCCTCGATGCCTGAAATGGTGACCGCGCTCAACCGCATGCCTGCCGTATGCAGGACTAGCGAGGCGAGCCCGTGCATGCGCTCCAGCGGTCCTCGCTTGACGTCGAGGTGCTGCACGCGCGAGGTGGGCACCATGGTTTCCCACTGCCAGAGTCGGCCGCGCCGGACTGCGAATCCGTCGGCGTCCAGTTTCCAGAAGGTATAGCGATAGCGCTTGCGCGCGACCCAGACCGCGAACGACAGCGTCGAGATCCAAAGCACGGCCAGTGCGGCCCAGCGCCAATCGACATTCGCCACGCTCTTGCGCAGGGTCAGGCTTGCGATGAGTGCCGCAGGTACCGCGATCGACAAGGCGGCGTACAGGAACACCCGCTGCGCCCGCTTGGGCAGCCGCTGCCAATCTGTCGAGGGCGCCCATGCCGTTGTTGCGGGTGGCGGCGCAGGCTCGTTCATTGATGTGATGCCTGACGAGTCATCGGCATTGCTGCCCACGAGGTTATCGACGGGTGGAGATGGCGGTTCGATTTGCGGCGTCATGCACGGCCTTCAAGATCGCGGTAGGGGTTTTGGTACGGATTCATCGAGGGCTGCAGGGTGTAGCGCTTGTACGTCCACTGATATTGCGCCGTATTCCGGCGGGCGATGCGTTCCACCGCTGCGTTCAATGCCGTGGTCGCGACCATCGTATCGCTGGCGGCGATCTCTTCGGGCGCGGCCTCGATCCGCAGCGCGAATGCCAGGTCTCCGATCCGCTCGCAGTAGGCGAACAGCACGGTCGCACCGCTGCGTTCGGCCAGTCTCGGCAACAGGGTCATCGTATAGGCAGGTATCGCGAAAAACGGCGCGAATTCGCCGTCGCCGCGCTTCGGCTGCTGATCGGGCAGGATGCCGATCACGCCGCCGTCGCGCAGACGCTTGAACAACTGGCGGATGCCGGCGGCTTCTGCGCGGATCTGGGTCACACGGTCGCCGCCGTCGGCGCGGACTTGGCGCAGGAAGGCCTCGCCCAATGCCGACTCCGGTGGCCGGTACAGGATTGCCAGCGATGTGTGCGCTGCCAACCATTGATTGAGCAGCTCCCAGTTGCCGTAATGCGGCGCAGCCACGATCACGCCCTTGCCCGAAGCGATCGCCGCATCGAACAGTTCGACGCCGTGGGTTTCCCGCAGCCACTGGAGATTCTCCTGATGCGGACGTGTCCACAGTCGCAGTGTCTCCAGAGTCTGCCGTGCGGTGGTGCGCAGGATCTCGCGCTGCAGCGCCTCGCGTTCTCCGGCGTGCAGCTCCGGGTAGGCCAGTTCGAGGTTGCGGCGCGCCACCCGGCTCTCGCGGCCGTCGTTCCGCCACCACAGCCACGCGATGCCGTCGGCAAGGACTCGCAGCCAAAGCCACGGCAGGTGGCCGATCGCACTGGCGAAGAGAAACAGCAAGCGGGCGAAAACCTTGGTCATGCCGGAAGTCTAAGGGAGACGGGAATGCGGCGACGGAAATAGGGCGTCGGGAATGGGGCGACCGAAATCCAAGGCCGGAGATCACTCGGACAGTGGTGTGGCATCACGACTTTCATCGATGCGCCATCGCCAAGGCCCAGCCGTTAGGATTCTCCTTCCCCATGTCGATGGCCGCCCATGCTTGCCTTGATCCAGCGCGTTACCGAAGCCCGAGTCGAGGTGGACGGCGAGATCGTGGGTGCGATCGGCCCGGGTTTGCTGGCTTTGATCGGGGTCGAGCCCGGAGATGGCACCACGCAGATCGCAAAGTTGGGCGACCGTCTGCTGCGCTACCGGGTGTTCTCCGACGAGACCGGGCGCATGAATCGTTCCCTCGCCGATGTTGGTGGCGGTTTGTTGTTGGTCAGCCAATTCACCTTGGCCGCAGACACGCAATCGGGCCTTCGCCCCAGTTTCAGCACAGCTGCTCCCCCAGCGGAGGCGGAGATCATTTTCGGCCAACTGGTTGTCTATTGCCGGGAAAAGTATGACAAGAGCGTCGAAACGGGGCGATTCGGTGCGCATATGACCGTCAGCCTCGTGAACGATGGCCCGGTGACGTTTCTGCTGCGGGCCTGATGTTGTCGCGATCGACGACGCCTTGCTGAACGGGTCGTACAGGGACCGTCACCCTGTCTTGAATCCCCCGGCAAACGCACCACATCAGGCGATCACAGCCTCCCCGATTTCAACGGTCGTGCGTGCTACCGATCGGCTTCCGCAATGCTTTCGCACCTGATTCACCCGTTCAGGCGCCCAGTCCCTAGCCCGGGGCTGTTATAATTACGGGTTCACTTTCCCACGGTGGCGCCAATGGCCAACGAACGTCAGGCCCCGCAGTCCGACATCAAGCAGCTGATCAGCAAAGGCCTGGAGCAGGGTTATCTGACCTATGCCGAGGTCAATGACCATCTGCCGGACGATCTTGTCGATCCGGAACAGATCGAAGACATCATCGGCATGATCAACGGCATGGGCATTGAGGTGCACGAAGTTGCGCCCGATGTCGATACCCTCATCCTCGCCGATGGCAACACCGGCGGCCGCGAAGTCGACGACACCGCCGCCGAAGAAGCGGCGGCGACGCTGACCGCGCTTGATGGTGAAGGCGGCCGTACCACCGACCCGGTGCGCATGTACATGCGCGAGATGGGCACCGTCGAGCTGCTGACCCGCGAAGGCGAAATCGCCATCGCCAAGCGGATTGAGGAAGGCCTCATCCAGATGATGTCGGCGCTTGCCAGCTTCCCCTGGTCGGTGCAGCTGCTGCTGGAAGAGTACGACCTGCACAAGGCCGGCAAGAAGCGCCTCGCCGATATCGTGGTCGCGTTTAACGATATCGAAGAACCGGCCGAAGAGATCCCGGAGCCCGTTGTCGCCGACAGCGCTGCGACAGAAGATGACGCCAGCGACGACGACGATGCGGACGACTCCGATGATGCCGCCGAGGAAGCCGGTCCTACCGGTCCTGATCCGGTCGAAGTCGCGCGTCGGATGGAAGTGCTGGCCGCCGATTACGTCAAATTCCAGAAGGCCTATGCCAAGCAGGGTCCGGCCAACAATGCCGTCGCCAAGCTGCGCGAAGAGATGGCCGACCAGTTCATGACGTTCAAGCTGCCGCTGCCGCTGACCGACACGCTGGTCCGCAAGCTGCGCGAAGTGCTTGGTCAGATCAAGGAGCACGAACGCCGCATCCTCGATCTTTCCACCCGCATTGCCCGCATGCCGCGCAAGGATTTCATCCGTGCATGGGAAGGCAACCAGACCAATCTGGGCTGGGTCGACGAGATGCTCAAGCGCAAGCAGAAGTGGTCGTCGGGTCTGCGCGATGTGAAGGATCAGATCATCGCCGAACAGGAAGCGACCATCGGTATCGAACAAGCGCTGTATCTCAATCTCAGCGACATCAAGGACATCAGCCGTGCGATGGCCTATGGTGAAGCCAAGGCGCGCAAGGCGAAGAAGGAAATGGTCGAGGCCAACCTGCGCCTCGTGATCTCGATCGCCAAGAAGTACACCAACCGCGGCCTGCAGTTCCTCGACCTCATCCAGGAAGGCAACATCGGCCTGATGAAGGCCGTGGACAAGTTCGAATACCGCCGTGGCTACAAGTTCTCGACCTATGCGACGTGGTGGATCCGTCAGGCCATCACCCGTTCGATCGCCGATCAGGCCCGCACCATCCGTATCCCGGTGCACATGATCGAAACGATCAACAAGCTCAACCGCATTTCACGCCAGATGCTGCAGCAGTACGGCCGTGAAGCCACGCCGGAAGAGTTGGCCAAAGAGATGGACATGCCGGAGGACAAGATCCGCAAGGTCCTGAAGATCGCCAAGGAACCGATCTCGATGGAAACGCCCATCGGTGACGACGAGGATTCGCACCTCGGCGATTTCATCGAGGACACCAACGTCGAGTCCCCAATCGAGAACACCACCAACATCAATCTCTCCGAAACCGTCCGCGACGTCCTGGCCGGTCTCACACCGAGGGAAGCGAAGGTGCTGCGCATGCGCTTCGGCATCGACATGAATACGGATCACACGCTCGAAGAAGTCGGCAAACAGTTCGACGTCACCCGCGAGCGCATCCGTCAGATCGAAGCCAAGGCATTACGCAAACTGCGTCACCCGAGTCGCTCGGAACAACTGCGGAGTTTCCTCGACATCGAATGATTCCTGTCCTTGTGCTTCTGAAAAAGCCCGCTTCTGCGGGCTTTTTCGTAGAATGCGGACGACGGGCCCATAGCTCAACGGTTAGAGCAGGGGACTCATAATCCCTTGGTTCCAGGTTCGAATCCTGGTGGGCCCACCATATAGACTTCCGGCAACGTCCCAAGACACCCCAGGGTGCACACTAAACCCTGGTATATCCGGGTTTTTTTGTTTCTTGGCGTCCCGGCCTGTCCTATTTCATCCCGGTGAAAAGTGAGTAAGGCTGTGAGTAAGGGGGCGACAGAGCCCCTGACTTACTTACTTTCGGCTTACTCACATGCTCACCGATACCAAGCTACGTGGATTGAAAGCGAAAGCGACCGTTTACCGTGTCGCAGACCCAAATGGGCTGTGCATCGAAGTGCGCACGACTGGCGCGAAACTGTGGCGCTATCGCCATCGTTACGCTGGCAAAGCGAGCATGGCCGCGTTGGGCGAGTACCCGATGATGGTGCTGACCGATGCGCGCGCAGAGCGCGACCGGATGCGCGCATTGGTGAAAGGCGGGGGGAACCCCGGATATGTGGCCCGCGTCGAACGTGCCGCGCAGGTGGAACGTACCGCGCAGGTGGAACGTACGAAAACCTCATTTGCAGCAGTCGCCATCGAATTGCTGGCGAAACGTGCCAAGGAAGGTTTGGGAGCCGGTTCGGTGAAACGCGAGCGCCGCTTGATCGAAAAAGACATGGACAGCATCGGTGGCTTGCCGGTGGCCGACGCGACCGCCCCGGCATTGCTCGCTGCATTACGTAAGCTGGAAAAGCGCGGTGTAGTTGAAACTGCCCACCGCGCACACCTTGGCCGGTCAAGTGTTCCGTTACGCCATCGCAACTGGGGGCGCGTAGTACAATCCCGCCGCCAATCTGGCCGATGCGCTTGAGCAACCGAAGGTACAGCACCTCCCCAGCATCACCGAGCCGGCCAAGGTGGGCGAACTGCTGCGCACACTGCAGGGCTATTGCGGCTTGCCCGTCGCCGCGCTGCGACTGGCGCCGCTGGTATTTCTGCGCCCCGGTGAATTGCGACAAGCCCGCTGGGCCGATATCGACCTTGATGCTAGGGCCTGTCAACACTATCTGATCCCGTCGGCAATCAGCGCGAAGCAGATAAAGCCGAGGAACATCACGTCCAGCTTTTCGAACCGAGAGAAAATGCGACGGTAGCTCTTCAATCGCCTTAACAGCCGTTCCACCTCGTTGCGCCACTTGTACAGCTCACGGTTGTATTCCCATGGCTCGACACGGTTGCTTTCCGGCGGAACCACTGGGATGAACCACAAGTCCAGCGCGAGTTGCCGTGTCTCATCGCCTTCGTAGGCACGATCCATCAGCAGATGGATGGGTGTGCTGGGACGTCCCAGGTGTTCAAGCAAGGCGCGCCCCACGGGCGCATCATGCGCCTGACATGGCGAAAGCGAGAACACTATGGCTGTTCGAGTATCTGCGGCAACCATATGAATCTGGGTGTTCCATCCACCACGTGATTTTTCGATAGTCTATGTGCCGTTTTTTTAGCGCACCGCTACCATCCGGATGCGCCTTGATGCTGGTCGAATCCAGCGAAACAGCCTCAATTTTGATGCGCACAATCTGTTCTTTCGCAATTCGGCAAACATGCGATTACTGACGTCAGCCTTTGTCCAGCGATTCATTCGCGTGTAGATCGAATGCCAGTTGCGGGAACACTTGGGCAAGCCGCGCCATTTGCAGCCATGCTCGGCAACGTAAAGGATGGCGTTGACCATCTGCAAGTTGCTGATGCTGACATTGCCGCGCTGCAAGGCCAGGTAATGTTCGATTCGAGCGAATTGCTCGGGCATGATCTCCATGCACGGCAGTTTGTCCGTTATTGCTGTTAGTGTTAACTGGCTCTAGTGTAGTGCTTCCGAATTGACGGCCTGCGTAAATTTTGCGAAAGTCGAGGGACAATGGTGATTTGGTGAATCAAACAAGGGTTCAAACAGGATAAAGGGCTGCGTTAGCGCGCTGCCAGTGTTGCTTCCGAGCTAGACTCAAGGGGGAGGCTGCTGTCTCATGCAGCGTCTCGGAAGCAACGTATCCCAAGTTGCGTGTAGTGGCTGATTCTTCGTGTGTTCGAGTGGTTGCGATAAGCGTCGCAGTCACCGGTATTTATTTTCGTTGCTGATGTGCAAGGGAATGTCATGAAGGGAGTCAATCAGCTTGCTCTGCTGAGTCCATATCAAAGGGACATTTATTTCGATCAGATTCGGCGTCCGGAAAGCCCCTGCTACAACGTAGGTGGCTGTCTGAAGCTGGGTCCTGTTGATGTGGCACGCCTTGCCAAGGCACACAGCGATCTGGTGATGGGGCATGACGCGTTCGGCATCCGGATTATTTGTGCCGACGACGATGTGGCGCAATGTGTCGTGCATGAGCGCACGACAGTGCTGCAACAAGTGGATCTATCGTCTGAGACGCGGCCCTCAATGGCGGCCGAGGTCTGGATTCGCCAACTCTTCGCCACGCCGTTGGCGTTTGAGAACACGGAGATGTTCAAGGCGGCGCTCATACGGTTGAGCGATTCCGAATATTGGTATCTAGGTATTGCGCACCATCTGGCGGTGGATGGTTGGGGCTTCGCCAACTGGGCGCAGGCACTGGCGCGGTACTACAGCGGTGATGCAGCGGCCCAGGTGTTGAGCTGCATGAGTGTTGCGGCCGAGCAGCATGCCTATCTGGAAACCGAAAAATACCGGCGCGATCAGGTTTATTGGGCGAAGCAGTGTGCAACGCTGCCGGAGCGTTTGCTTCAACCGTTTTATGCAGTCAGCGCCAGCGATGCGCCGACGCGCAGTTTCCGTTTCACGCAGCAGGTGTCGTCCGACACATTTGCACGTGTGGAGCAGCTCGCTTCGCATTTGGGGGTGGGGCCGCATGCGGTGCTGCTGGGGGCACTTGGGGCCTGTCTTGGATTGATATACCGACAGCCGGACGTGCTGGTTTCCGTTGCGGTGCACAACCGTCGCGGCGCCGCACAGAAGCAGCTCATCGGTGCGTTTTCGAGCGTCAGTCCGTTGCTGTTGAATCAGGTCACCGGCTCGCGCTTTTCGGACCTGGTGCGCCAGGTTGCGAGCAGTCAAAAGGCGCATTTTCGTCATCAACGCTATCCGCATGGTGACTTGCTGCGCGATCTGGGCCGGGCCGGGGGCCATGACTTACTGGGCGATGTCGGATTCAGTTATCTCAAGGCCGACAGCGCGTTGGAAATCGAGGGGCGCGGACTCGAGCTGACTTATGTCAGTCATGACTGCGAAAAAACGCCGTTGATGGTCACCGTGTGGGACGTCCGTGCGAACGGTGGCGTAGCGGTGCACTTCGATTGCAACGAGGCTTATTTCACTCGCGATGAAGCCGGGCTGCTCGCCCAGCGGTTTGCGAAAACGCTGGAACTGGCGGTGCTCTCGCCCGATGTTGTACTCGATCCGGCCGATATTCTGTTGGAAGGAGAGCGCGAACGCATCCTGGAACAGTTCAATTCCACCGCAGCCGCCTATCCGCACGACGCGCTGATCCACGAGTTGTTCGAGCAGCAGGCAGCTGAGCAGCCGGATGCGGTGGCGGTACTGTGCGGCGAGTCCACGCTGCGCTACGGCGAGTTGAACGCGCGCGCCAACCAGCTGGCGCATGAGCTGATCGCGCGCGGGG
>JBGSID010000337.1:0-42670 GCA_041751895.1 Lysobacteraceae bacterium
CTGTATTTTTGCCAGCGGGCTCAAGCCCGCTCTACCGGCTGGCCCAGGCCTGAATGATCCTGGCGATCTCGCGTACGCCATCGGTGAGCGCCGCCGGACCCGGCTGCAGGATGATCGGCGACTTGATCTCATGCAGCTCGCCGTCGCGCACGGCGGGAATCGCATCCCAACCCGGCCGCACAGCGACCTTGCCGGGGCGGAATTTCTTGCCGCACCACGAGCCGAGGATGATGTCCGGCGCCCGCCGGATCACTTCGTCCGGATCTTCGAGAATGCGGGCCTTCGCCAATGACTCCGCCGCGCGCTCGGGAAAGATGTCATCTCCACCGGCAATCCGCACCAGCTCCGCGACCCAGCGGATGCCGCTGATCAGCGGATCGTCCCATTCCTCGAAATACACTTTCGGCCGATGCGGCAGCATCGCCGCCTGCGCGGCGATGACATCAAGTCCGCGAGCGAGTTCATCGGCGTAGGCATTGGCCTTGTCGACAGCGCCGACCAATGCACCCAACCTTCGGACGTAGTCGAGGATGCCTTCAACGCTGCGATGATTGCTGATCCAGACCTCGACGCCCTGCTTGATCAGCGCCGACGCGATCTCTGCCTGGATATCGGAAAACCCGATGACGAAATCGGGCTGGAGCTTCAGGATTTCGCCGATCTTCGCCGAAGTGAACGCACTGACCTTCGGCTTCTCTTTCCGGGCAATCGCCGGCCGCACCGTAAAACCACTGATCCCGACGATGCGATGCTGCTCACCGAGCGCATACAGCACCTCGGTCGGTTCTTCGGTGAGGCAGACGATGCGTTGCGGGCCTTCTCGCGAGACAGCTCTCACGGATACAACATCCGCTTCGTCCAAGTGCCATCCAAACCACGTTCGTACAGATGACGCTCGTGCAGCCGGAACTGCGCGCCGTACCAGAATTCGATGCTGCGCGGGACGACAAGAAAGCCGCCCCAGCGCGGTGGGCGCGTTACATCACGACCGTCAAATTCACGCTCGGCATCGGCGAACCGCTGCTCGAAGGTATCGCGCGAATCGAGCGTTTCGGACTGATGCGAAGCCCAGGCACCCAACTGGCTGGCCCGGGGGCGGCGCGCGAAATATTCCTCGGCTTCGGCGTCGCCGACGATTTCGACCTCGCCTTCGATCCGCACCTGCACACCGTCGTCGCCGAGCGCTTTCCAGAAGAACAGCAGCGCGGCGTGCGGGTTCGCCTGCAACTCGCGGCCCTTGCGCCCATCGAGATGGGTGTAGAACACGAAACCGCGTTCGTCGTGTGCCTTGAGCAAGGCCATCCGTGCCGATGGCATGCCTTCGGGGGTCGCGGTGGCGACCGTCATGGCCGTGGGCTCGGGAATGCCGGCAGCCTTCGCCTGGGCAAACAGTGAATCGAATGTATTGAGCGCTTCAGCGTAGAGCGTCATGGCGGGCGGCTTCGATGGACGGCGTTGTGCCATTGTCGCGCGATGACGCCCAAGCCGCATCCGATCGAGATCAAATCCGCATCAGATCGCGAAATACCCGGGCCTGCCGCAGCCTGCCCGGGGTGATCTTGACGGTCGCCTGGAGAACTTCGCCCGAACCGACGAAGCCGGCAATTGCCTTATTCAAGGACGAAACTGACCCGCATGTTGACTCGCCATTCGGTGACGTTGCCATCATTGTCGGTAACGACCTTGGTCTCGTTGACCCAGGCGCCCTTGATGTTCTTCACCGTCTTCGCGCATTGTTTCAAACCGCTGCGGACGGCGTCCTCGACACTGGTCTGGGAAGACGCGTTGATTTCGATGATCTTGGCGACTGACATGGCAGAACTCCTCGGCAGTGCCGGCGGGGCGCCGGACCAGCAGGTTACGCCCCGGCTGTTAAAATGCTGTGCATGAATGCCGCTCCCCACCTTGTCCTGATCGGCCCGATGGGCGCCGGCAAAAGCTCGCTCGGCCGTCGCCTGGCACAGGCTTGGGGGCTGGCATTCGTGGACCTCGACAGCGAGATCGAAGCCCGGGCCGGCACCAGCATCCCGACCATCTTCTCCTGCGAAGGCGAGGCAGGCTTCCGGCGCCGCGAGCGGGACGCGCTGGCGGAAGTCCTGTCGGGCGAGCGCTGTGTGCTCGCCACCGGCGGTGGCGCGGTGCTCGATCCGGAGAATCGCGCGGCCATGCGCCGGCAGGGTTTCGTAGTGCATCTGCACATCGATATCGACGAGCAGTTGTCCCGACTGGAACGCGACCGCAGTCGTCCGCTGTTGGCAGATGTGGATCGCGTCGTAGTGCTGAAGACGCTCGCAGCCGAACGCGGACCGCTGTACGCAGACATCGCGGATCTCACGTTCTCGCCAACCGGGATGACGCAGGCCGAAGCCGCCGCCGCGCTGGCGGGTGTCCTCGAACACCGATGGCAGCGCTCGCCCTACCCCTCCTCCGTTCCGGAATCGCCATGAACTCCCCTTCGATGCGCATCGTCCCTGTCGGCGGTATCCAGCCCTACAGCATTTCGATCGGCGACGGTCTTCTCGACGATGGCATCGCACTGGTGTCGCGGATCCGTGGCCGACATGTGTTGATCGTCAGCGACGAACACGTCGCACCGTTGTATGCACGCCGGGTCGAAATCGCGCTCCACAATGTCAGGCCCGAACTGCGGCTGACCCGGTTCGTGATGCCCGCCGGCGAGCAGGCCAAGACGCTCTCGCACTTCAGCGACGCCATCGATGCACTTGCCCAGTCCGGCGCCACACGGGACGCCTGCGTACTGGCGCTGGGGGGCGGCGTGGTCGGCGATCTCGCCGGCTTCGCTGCAGCCTGCTGGATGCGCGGCGTCGATTGCGTGCAGCTGCCGACGACGCTGTTGGCGATGGTCGATTCTTCTGTCGGCGGCAAGACCGCCGTGGATCTGCCGCAGGGCAAGAACCTCGTCGGCGCGTTCCATACGCCACGGGCCGTCTTCGCCGATACCGCAACGCTGGAGACCTTACCGGACCGCGAACTGCGCGCGGGGCTGGCCGAAGTGGTCAAGTACGGCGCCATCATCGACGCGCCCTTTCTCGACTGGCTCGAAGCGCAGACGATGCCCTTGCTGGCGCGGGAGCGCGAATCACTGGTCGAAGCCATCGCGCGCAGTTGCCAGCACAAAGCCGCCATCGTCGAAAACGACCCCTTCGAACACGGCGATCGCGCACTGCTGAACTTCGGCCACACCTTCGGCCATGCCATCGAGGCCGAACAGGGCTATGCCGGCCACGGCAGTGCCGCGCTGAATCACGGCGAAGCCGTCGCCGTCGGCATGGTGCTGGCGGCCCGACTTTCCGCGCATCTGGGGATGGCGCCGGCAGCCGATGCCGAACGCCTGCGCAGGCTGTTGACGGGGTTCGGACTGCCGACCGCATTGCCGGCCGGTCTCGAACCCCATCTGCTGCTGGAACGGATGCGGCTGGACAAGAAAGCCCATGCCGGCGGCCTGCGCTTCGTGCTCTGGGAGGCCCCGGGCGCGGCGCGGATCGTCGCCGATGTCCCCGAGGAAGCCGTGCTGCAGACCCTGCTCGAACGCTGAACCGGGCGATGGCGATCAGGAGACAGCGCGAAGGCGCGCACCACCGCTTACAATTCCGGCATGCGCCTCTTCCTGCAACAACGCCCACAACCCGATGGCGGCAACCACGAAGCGCCACGCTTCGTCCAACTGCAATTGGAGGCGGATCTGCTCGGCGGCTGGACACTGACCCGCGAGTCCGGGCAGGTCGGCGGCCGCAGCCAACTCCGACGCGAGCAGTATCTGGATCAAGCCAGTGCGACCGCCGCGCTTGAGCGCGCCCGGGACCAGACATTGAAGAAAGGCTTCCAGTTGATGTTCGCCCAAGGCATCGACATGCCGGGCTGAATATCGCCATCTTCCAACGCATCCCCCTTCAAGCTTCACCAGGATTCTCGACGTGATCAACGACAACGCACCCGCCAACGACCGATTCCTGCGCGCAATGCGCCGCGAACCCGTGGACTGCACCCCCATCTGGCTGATGCGCCAGGCAGGGCGCTATCTGCCGGAATATCGCGCCACCCGCAAGCGTGCCGGCAGCTTTCTGGCGATGGCGAAAAATCCGGAACTGGCCTGCGAAGTCACCTTGCAGCCGCTGGAACGATTCCCGCTGGATGCGGCAATCCTGTTCTCCGACATCCTCACCGTGCCCGATGCCATGGGGCTCGGCCTGTATTTCGTCGAAGGTGAAGGCCCGAAGTTCGAACGCACGGTGCGCACTGCGGA
Source organism: Lysobacteraceae bacterium (assembly GCA_041751895.1). GTDB lineage: Bacteria > Pseudomonadota > Gammaproteobacteria > Xanthomonadales > Xanthomonadaceae > Lysobacter_I. The sequence continues at coordinate 4,265 of JBGSID010000337.1, forward strand.
AGATGTCGCCAAGCTCGCGGTGCCGGACATGGAAACCGAGCTGCGTTATGTCATGGACGCGGTGCGTGTGATCCGTCGTGAACTCGACGACGGCACAGGCAGGGGCCGGGTGCCGCTGATCGGCTTCTCCGGCAGCCCGTGGACGCTAGCCTGCTACATGGTGGAAGGCGGCGGCAGCGACAACTTCTCGAAAATCAAAGCCATGGCGTTGAACGCGCCGGACCTCCTGCATCGCGTGCTGTCGGTCAATACCGACGCGGTCATCGCCTATCTCTCTGCGCAACGTGCCGCCGGCGCCCAGGCATTGCAGGTGTTCGATACATGGGGCGGCGTACTCAGCCCCGCGATGTACCGCGAATTCTCCCTTCCGTACCTGATCCGGATCGCAAAGGAGCTGGAACGCGGCATCGACAACACGCGCACACCATTGATCCTCTTCGGCAAGGGCAATGCGCCGTATCTGGAAGCACTGGCCGCCTCCGGTACCGACGCAGTCGGCGTGGACTGGACGGTGGAACTGTCGGAAGCGGCACGCCGCACACAAGGCAACGTCGCACTGCAGGGCAATCTCGATCCGGCAACGCTCTATGGTTCACCAGCCGCCATTCGTGAAACCGCACGTCACGCCCTCGACAGCTACGCCGAGGGCAACGGCGGCTCTCGCGACGGCCATGTGTTCAACCTCGGTCACGGCATGTCACCGGACATGGATCCCGACCATGTCGCGGCACTGGTGGACGCGGTACACGCGCTCAGCGCCCGCTGATTCACACTGCCGAGGCGCGTTGCGCGAAAAGATCGCGCAACGCAGTCGCCAACGCATTGCCCGTCAACGGCTTGCGCAGAAAGGCATCGAAGCCCGCAGCATTGGCCTGGGATTCAGCATCGGGATCGGAGCGCGCGGTCACTGCGACCAGCGGCACCCTCATACCTTGCATGCGCAGCTGGCGCGCCAGCGCGAGACCATCCATTCCCGGCAGATCGAGATCGATCAGGGCCACATCGAACGGTCGGATCGCGGCCTCACTCATGGCCGCAAGCGCGTGCGCAGCATGCACGACGCGATGACCTTGCGCCTGCAGCATACCGATGAGCACATCGGCGACGATCGCATCGTCTTCGACCAGCAGGACATCGCAAGGGACAGATGAGGCATCAATCACATGAGTCTTCACAAGCACTTCGCCACGCACAAGCGGCAGGCTCAAGATGAAACTGGCCCCGTCACCGGGCGCACTGCACAGTTCGATATTGCCCCCCATCGCCACCGCCAATTCCTGACAGATCGCCAACCCGAGTCCGCTACCGCCATAACGACTGGCAGTACGCGCACCCTCGGCCTGCTCGAAGCGTCGGAAAAGCCGACGCTGCTGCTCTTCGTCCAGCCCTGGACCAGTGTCGCTGACGACGATGCGCAGGCCGCCCGTGGATTCAACCTCGATACAAAGCCCCACCTCACCGCGCTCGGTGAACTTCACCGCATTGCCCAAAAGATTGAGAAGAATCTGACGTATCCGGGTCGGATCGCCGCACCAAGTGCCACGGGCATCGTCCGTGATGGCGACACGCAACAACAACGCCTTCCGTTCAGCCAGCGGCGCCATCAACGCAAGGGCATCATCGACGAGCGTATCGATCTGGAAATCGATGCATTCCAGCTCGAAGCGCCCAGCCTCGATTTTCGCAAGATCAAGTGCATCGTTCACCAGCCGCAACAGATGCTCGCCGGCACGACGAATCGCCTCCACCTGCCCATGTTGTTTCGGCGCCAGTGGCGCCGACAACAACAACTCGCTCATGCCGAGCACACCGGTCATCGGGGTACGCACCTCATGTCCGAGATTCGCGAGGAAACGGCTTTTCGCCTGCGAAGCCTGCTCCGCCAACTCGCGCTTTTGCTCGATCAACCGAAATGCGTACCTGCGCTTCAATCGCGCCCGATCAAGGTAGGCGAGCCACCAGATGAAGCCTGCCGCGGCCATGGCATAGAGTGTCCACGCCCACCAACGACGCCACCAAGGCGCTTGTACCACGAGGCTGATCTGTCGCGTCGCTGACCATATTCCTTCGGCATTCGCGCCCTGGATCTCCAACACGTAGCGACCGGGCGGCAGGCTGGAAAAAACGCGCTCACCGCGATCGCCCTGGAACACCCAATCCGGGTCATAGCCACGCAACTTGAAGCGATAGCGATGCGCAGCCGGGTCTGCAAAAGACATGAGCCGGGCGACGATGCGAAGATCGCGATCGCCGGGACGCATCTCCGCTTGCGGATCCCCATCGCGACCACCACTGGCGAACGAAACCGTATCTTCCCCACGCCGAAGCTCGATGCTGTCGATCGAAAGCACGGATGCGCGCGGAACAGGCAAGGCCCGATCCGGATCGAAGAGAACGATGCCCTGCTTGGAAAACGAAAGCCCCGGCCCATCCCTGTGTCTTCGCAAAGTATCCGGCGTGAAATCCAACCCGGGTAATCCATCACGCACATCGAACAGACGCGCATGCCGTTTCCTGGTGTCGTACTGCACCAGGCCGCGCACGGTGTTGAGCCAAACCATCCCGTTCGGCGTCGCAAGCACACTGCGCACTTCCGCATAAGGCAAACCCTCCTCATATCCGGCACGCTCGACCAGCCGCAGACGACGACCATCCCAATCATAGCGCTCAAGACTTCCGAAACGCGCCACCCACAGCTGACGGGAAGAAACGAAATCGAGACTGTAGACATATTCACCCGGAGGCAAGCGAACACGCACGAATCGACGGCCATCCCACCGCCGCAAATCATGGCCGTCGCTGTACCAAGGAATACCGAGGGATGAAAAGCGAAGATCTATAAATGCTTCAGCATCAGCACCTAGCGTTTGTTTTGATGAAAACTCATCAATCACCTCACCTGTATTCGTAAGAACTGATACAGCTCCCCCAAGAAAAGAAATCCATATCGGGCCATTATGTGTACATGAAAACGCCTCTGGGGCATGTCGAAGTGGTATCCCAACGGTCGACATGAGTCGTCTGGAATGACGAGCTACCGGGTCATACACCAGAATGCCATCGCCATCCGCAATCCATATCTTCCCGTCCGGGCAGCTCCTTACGACACGGGGCTCGCTCAACCCCAGCGCATCTGCTTTCACGATCCGTCGCAACTCACCAACAGCCTTGTCGGAACGGTACAGTCCATCGTTCGCCAATGCCCAGACATTGTTTTCTGGATCAATATCGGCACTGACGATATCCGCGCTTTCGCTTGGCGAGAGACCGGAGACAAGCCAAAACCGTTGACTGGTCGGAGGCAGATACAATAACCCCTGAGAATATGTCGAAAACCACAGGCCGCCTTCGAGATCTTCCTGGATTTTCTGAATCCCGCTATCGATCCCGAAGCCATTGTCGATATCGGCCATGGCCTGCGGTCGCACCGTTCTTCGATAGAGGCCGTAATAGCCGCCTATCCAATATCCACCATCGCGGGCATGCAGCACGATCGCGCGCCGAGATTTCTTCGGCGGAACCCACGGCTGCGGAAGGAGCCTCGCATCGCGATCCAGCAGGAATGGGCCGCGCTCGGCACCGACCCATACCCTTCCATCAGATTCCGGAGACAAGACGAATACGCCATCATCGCCGGTCCTGTCCTGATGAATGGCCATGGGCACGGCATGCGGTGCATTCGTTTCCAAGCGCATCAAACCGCTCACCGTGCCAATGAGCATCAAGCCGGAAGGCTGCAGATGCAGGGACACCGCGAACGAATCCCCTAGCAGGGACGTGCGACTCAAGCCCGAATGCAAACGCACGATACGGCCATCCAGATCGATCCGGCAGAGATCTCCCGCATGGTTTCCGATCCACAACACACCATCTGCAGCGGATGTCATCGCGGTGATATCGATTCCACAGTTGGCCGCATCCCCCTTGAAATCGATACGCCTGGGGATGCGCTGATCGACATCCATCACGCTCAATGCGAACCACGTCGCCGCCCACACACGATCCCGGGCGTCGATATGAAGCAGCGTGACCTCGTTGTCCGGCAGCGAGTCCATGGCGCCGATGGAGCGCCGCCAATAACGAAACCCGCTGCCGTCGTAGCGTGCAAGTCCATCCCCGGTCGCCACCCAAACATAACCCTGCCGATCAATCGCCAGATCGTTGATCTTCGTCGACAGCCCCTGCTCGGCGCCAAAGTGGATGAAGTGAGGTCTCGGCGGCAGTTCCGCGACGGGGACTGGCGGGGCGGCGGACGCCGCCATCGACTGCGCGAACACACACGCGCATACCACTCCGATGATGGCAATCCTGCGCCCGAAATCCTTCAACATATTCCCCCTGGGACCGGCACGGCGTGCGGTCGCGCAATGCTTCGTTGCATCGTCTGGCGGACATATCCTGCTATATCGGCCTAGAATCCGGCAAACCCCAAGCGAGACCATCCCCATGCCGCTCGCCCGTCTTACCCGTTGCACAGCAGTCGTTGCAATGCTCCTGCTCACCGCAGCGGCATCAGCAGCGGGACCTGCGCAGTACGCGCTTGACCCCGTCCACACACAGGTCATGTTCGCGATCGATCATGCTGGCTTCTCCAAAGCCATCGGTACCGTCTCGGGAAGCACCGGCACGCTGATCTTCGATCAGGAGAGCTGGGCCAGCGCCCACCTCCAGGCGACAGTACCCATGACCCGCCTCGATCTGGGCGACGAACGCTGGAACAAAGCAGCGATGGCCGGCAACCTGCTGGATGTGGGGGATTACGCTACCGCTGATTTCGTGTCGACCCGCATCGAACCGATCGCGGCGGATCACGCCGCCGTCTACGGCATACTGACGCTGCATGGCGTCTCTCGGGAGATCGCGCTGGACGTCAAATTCAATGCCGCCAAACGTCATCCGCTCCCCCCGTTCCGACGTACGATCGGTTTCTCGGCGACGACCGTGCTGAGCCGCAAGGACTTTGGTATCAATGCCTGGCCGAGCGTGATCGGTGATCAGGTCGAACTGCGCATCGAAGCCGAAGCCATCCGCCGCCGCGCCGTGGATGACACCGACGCACCTGAAACGCCCGACGCAGCCTCTTCTTCTCCGGATGCGAGCGAAACCACCACTTCTGATACACCGTAAGGAACCGGCATCATGACTTTGAAAAACACACCAGACCGTTGGGGCGGCATCAGCCAACTGCTGCACTGGACGGTCGTTGTCCTGATTCTGGTGATGGCCTATCTGGGACTGACGATGGGCGATCTGCCGAACGGCCCCGACAAGATCCAGACCTATGCACTGCACAAGTCGATCGGCATCACCATCCTCGGCTTGGTAGCGCTACGGCTGCTGTGGCGATTCTATGCGGGCACGCCGCATCCGGTGCCGGGCAGCCCTCGCTGGCAGGAGCGGATCGCCTCGATTACCCACTGGGCGATCTATGCGCTGCTGTTCTCCATTCCGCTTAGCGGATGGGTGTTGAATTCGGCCGCCGGATTTCCGCTGCAATGGTTTCATCTGATCAACCTGCCCCACATCGTGGGCAAGAGTCACGATCTGCATGATCAAGCGGCAGAAGCCCATGAAATCATGTTCTGGATATTGGTTCTGCTGATCGTGGCGCATGCTGCTGCCGCGTTCTATCACCACCTGTTCCAGCGTGATGCGACCCTCGCACGCATGCTGCCGCGCGGCTGGTTACGCACTGGCGACGCACCCGATGCGCCAAAGGCCGCCTCTATCGGGACAGATGCAACTTCCGAATAATCCACAAGGACAGCCCCATGCTCCGCAAGACACTATCAGCCTTCGCGCTGACCACCGCCTTGGCGCTCGCCACCACGGCCGCTTACGGCGCCGACTATGCCCAGACAGCCGGCTCAACGCTGGGTTTCTCCGGCAAGTACCAGGGAGAGGCCTTCAACGGCCAATTTCCGGGTTTCACCACCAGCTTCTCATTCGATCCGGCGCAACTGGCAAGCGCGAAACTCGACGTCACCATCCCGCTCGCCACCGCGACCACACGCAACGCCGATTACGACGGCGAGTTGCTTGGCGCCTCTTTTTTCAACAGCAAGAAATTCCCGCAGGCGCGCTACACGGCCACTAAATTCCGCGCGCTCGGAGGCAACAAATACGCTGCCGACGGCACGCTGAGCCTGCGCGGCGCAAGCAAACCGGTCACTCTGACCTTTACCTGGACCGCTGGCGCAAAACCTGTACTCACAGGGACCGCCGTGGTGAAGCGTCTCGACTTCGGTGTGGGCGGCGGCGACTGGGCCGACACCAGCGTGATTCCGAATGACATCAAGGTCATCACCAAGGTCGTATTCCAACCGAAGTAAGCGAGACCACGTTCATTTTGCCGGCATTTCCGTCGGCAACGGCTGCAGTACATACACGAACGCGCCGAGCACATCGCCGGCGCGTTTGTTTTTGTGGCAGCCGAGACATTCGTCGCCCGCACGGATCGCCCCCACCACTCGCAGACCAGCGCCCATATTCGCAACGACCAGGTCTTGCCCGGCATAGAGATTCCGCAACGCCTCGCCTTCCCACGTCGTGATCGCCCGACTCATGGCACGTGGCGGTGGCATGTCCTCGTCAGGACGATGAAAGATCGACATCTCGTTGGAAAACACCTGCGGGGGATCATGCTTCGCCACGCCGATCAATTCGAGATGCGCGATGAACCAGTGCGTATCCTTAACCTGACGATGCAGAATATTCGACATCGCCGGCAGTCTCCGCATTCCGAAACCTTCGCTGTCGATGAAGGCCAACACGGCATCATCATGCATTCGCGACAGCTCTCGCGGCGCCCCCTCGCGCTCCATCGCTGACGACACACCGACGGCAGCAATCGCCACAGCCAGCGCAGGCAATCTCCACCCCCGCCCCTTCGCCCGAATCATCCGCATTTCAAACCTCCGTCGCCCGTGCCGCCATCATGATGGCCATCCAGCGAGTACCCCGCATGCAACGCGGCCACCGAGGCCACATCGAACGGCCAATCCAGTTCGTTGTCCTTCGCGGCATCCCGCAACACCGGCACGCGGCTGCCATACGCAGCCTCCAAGCCGTCGTCGCCATCAATGAAGATGCTCTCGAATCCCGGCAGCCGCGCCTCGGCCAGCACCGCCAGCGCAAGGTCGCACAGATGGCAATCGTCGCGTTGGAACAGCAAAAAACGGGGGGCATCGTCCACCATACGCCAGCGTCGCTTTCAGAGTGGGAATGCGGCATAGAATACGGGCTTCCATCACTGGAGGGGGGCGTCACTCATGCCGTATGTACTCGTCACTTATAGGATCAAGAACTACAAGCATTGGCGCGCCGCACTGGACGCCGACACCGCACACCAGCGCAGTGTGGGCGTTTTCCTGCGTCATGTCCTCCATGACCAGGACGACGAGAATCAAATCACACTCATCGCGCAGTACAGCTGCCGCAATGAACTCTACAACCTCACCAAAAGGGATAATCACGACAAACTGGTCAAAAAAGCCGGCGTGATCCGCTCCAGCATCCGTTGCCATTGGCTGGACGAACAATAAGTGGCCGTCAGTACCTTCGACCTGTTCAAGATCGGCATCGGCCCCAGTTCGTCGCATACGGTCGGGCCGATGCGCGCCGCCGCACGATTCGTTGATCGCTGGCTGGTCGACGCCGACCACCTCACCCGCACCGCTCGTGTGCGGGCTGAGGTCTTCGGTTCGCTGGCACTGACCGGGCGCGGCCATGGCACGGACAAGGCCCTCTTGATGGGGCTGGAAGGCCACTGGCCGAACGAGATCGACCCTGATCTGATTCCCGATGCGCTCGCACGCATCCGCAGCGAAAAAAAGATCCGGCTGTCAGGTCGGCATGAGATCGGCTTCGACGAGAAGCGCGATCTGATCATGAACAAACGCCAGAAACTGCCGTTCCACACCAACGGCATGCGCTTTACCGCCTATGACGCCGATGGCGTCGAAATTGCCACACGCGATTATTACTCGGTCGGCGGTGGATTCGTGGTCAACCAGGACGAAGCCGCCGAAGATCGCATCGTCGCCGACACCACCGAACTGCGCTACGCGTACAACAGCGGTGCCAGCCTGCTCGCACAATCCGAACGCACCGGCCTGAGCATCGCCGCACTGATGTTCCAGAACGAACTCAGCTGGCGCAGCGAGGATCAGATCCGCGAAGGCTTGCGCGAACTTTGGCTGGCGATGCAATCCTGTGTGCAACGCGGCATCCGCGAGACCGGCACACTCCCCGGCGGCCTGCATGTCACGCGTCGAGCGCCGAACCTGCATGCAGAGTTGTCGACGAAACCGGAAGCCGGCATGCGCGACCCTCTGACCGTCCTCGACTGGGTGAACCTGTATGCGCTCGCGGTGAACGAAGAAAACGCCGCAGGCGGTCGCGTCGTCACGGCGCCGACCAATGGCGCCGCCGGCATCATTCCTGCCGTACTGCATTATTACGACCGTTTCTGCCCCGGCGCGAACGAACAGGGCATCTTCGATTTTCTGCTCACTGCATCGGCGATCGGCATCCTGTACAAAGAAAACGCCTCGATCAGCGGAGCAGAAGTCGGCTGTCAGGGCGAAGTCGGTGTCGCCTGTTCGATGGCCGCCGCCGGCCTCACCGCCGCACTCGGCGGCACCCCCGGACAAATCGAAAACGCCGCTGAAATCGGCATGGAACACAATCTTGGCCTCACCTGCGACCCCATCGGCGGCCTGGTGCAGATCCCCTGTATCGAACGCAACGCGATGGGCGCGGTCAAGGCCATCAACGCTTCGCGGATGGCCTTGCGCGGCGACGGCAAGCACAAGGTCTCGCTCGACAAAGTGATCAAGACCATGCGCGACACCGGCCGTGACATGCAGGACAAGTACAAGGAAACGTCACGCGGCGGCCTTGCGGTGAATGTGATCGAATGTTGATGCACCGATGCCAGGCTGCTCCAGCAGCCATGCTGCGTACCCTCCATACCAACGATTGAGACGCGCACCTTCAACTCACCATCGTCGGGCCGTAGCTGACACGATCTCCAACACGTCGTCCAACAACGCTGCAGCGGTGACCTCCGCACCGGCACCCGGCCCCTGTATCACCAATGGCTGCTCACGATAACGATCACTCCAGATCGCAATCCGGTTGTCGGTGCCAGCGCCGCCAACGAGCGGGTGTTCGCGCGACAGGGACTCGATGCCAACGCGCGCTTCGCCGTTTTCCAGCCGCGCGACGAAGCGCAACGTTTCGCCGCGTGCGTTGGCCGCTGCAAACCTGTCGAACAACGGTGCATCGAGCGATGCCCATCCATCATCATTTCCCTGCGTCATCGCAGGTGTGAGCAACGACGCGACCGAGACCTGATCGTTTTCCAATGTATTGCCCGCCGACCGCGCAAGAATCAACAGTTTCCGACGTACATCTTCGCCGCTGAGGTCATCGCGCGGATCGGGCTCGGTATAACCGGCTTGACAGGCTTTACGCACCAGGGCTGAAAATGGACGCTTGCCGTCGTAGTGATTGAACAACCACGCCAGCGATCCCGACAATACTCCGGCAATTGCATGGATACGGTCGCCACCGGCCTGCAGTCCGCGAATCGATTTCAACAGCGGCAATCCTGCGCCGACGGTAGCGCTGTCGCCGTAGGTCGAGCCTCCGTCACGGCAGGCTGACTGGATCTGCCGCCAGCGCGTGAGGGACGTGCCTTGTCCGATCTTGCATGCGGTGACGACATGAATTCCCTGCGCCAACCATTTTGCATGGCGTTCGGCGACCGCTTCACTTGCCGTGGCATCGATCACGATGCGCAGCCCACAGTCACCCAACGCTTGCGACACGGCATTCAACGATGGCGTATCAATACCTGCTGACGATTCGCCGCATGCCATTCGGGCGGCGACATCGGCTATCGACCAAGGCGCTGTCGACGAAGGCTGGGACGAAAATCGCGAATTCGCGACATAACGGAGCGACAGTCCCTCGCCGAACGCACGCCTCTGGCATGAGGCAAGCCGCGAAAGCAGCGCGCTGCCGACCCTGCCTGTTCCCAGCAGCGCGATACCGGCCTGCTCCGATCGCACGTCAGGCGCGATCCGTGGCGAGATCACCGCAGCATTCATACGACGGCCTGTTTTTCATTGACGATCGACTGTGCATTGGCCGCTTCGGCAACAAACCATGCGCGCTCCAACGCGGTCGCGATGTCCGCGCAGAGGTCGTCGGCATGCTCGATGCCGACCGACAGCCGCAGCAGACCGTCGCCGATGCCTGCGACGGCGCGCGCTTCCGCCGTCATCGCCGCATGCGTCATCGTCGCGGGGTGCGCGATCAGGCTTTCGACGCCGCCAAGCGATTCGGCGAGCGTGAAGTATTCCAACCCGTCGACGAATGCGCGCACCGCCGCTTCACCGCCTTCGAGTTCAAGGCTCAGCATCGCGCCGAAGCCATGTTGCTGGCGTGCGGCGATTGCATGCCCCGGATGCGAAACAAGCCCCGGGTAATGCAGTTTGCGTACCACCGGATGATCCTGCAGTAGTGCGACCAGCGCGTGCGTGTTTTCCTCGTGCACGCGCAGCCGCGCGTCGAGCGTGCGCAAGCCGCGCAGCGTGAGGAAGCTGTCGAACGGCGCCCCGGTGATACCCAATGCATTGGCCCACCAGGTCAACTGCTGATGATATTCGGCTGTTTTCGCGACCACCGCACCGCCGACGACATCACTGTGGCCGTTGATGTACTTGGTGGTCGAATGCACCACGAAATCGGCATCAAAATCGATGGGCGTCTGCAGTGCGGGCGACAGGAACGTGTTGTCGACGACAGCCAGCGCTCCTGCGGCGTGCGCGGCTTCGATGACGAAGCGCAGATCGGTGATGCGCAGCAGCGGATTCGACGGGGTTTCGATCCACACGACTGAGGGCTTCGTCGCCAGCGCATCGGCCAACGCGCGCGGATCGGTGAAATCGATCGTTTGCAACTCGAACGCACCCTTGTTCGCCAACGCGTTGAACAAGCGCCAACTGCCGCCGTAGGCATCATGCGGAACGACCAGACGCTCGCCCGGCTTCAACAATGCATGCAACAACAGTGTGATTGCGGACATGCCGGTGGAGGTGACCACCGCGCCCGCACCACCTTCCAGCTCCGCCAAAGCTTCGGCGAGCAGATCACGGGTCGGATTACCGCTGCGGGTGTAGTCGTAGCGCCGCTTTTCGCCGAAGCCGGCGAAACTGAAATTCGAGGACAGCACCAGCGGTGGTGTCACTGCGCCGTATGCTGTATCGCGATCGATACCGGCACGCACTGCCTGTGTGCTGCGCGCCGCACGACGCTGCGGGCGACCGATATTCTGACCCGCGCTCATGCTGCACCTCCGAACACATCCTGCAGCGCCCGTTCGAGCACGTTTCCAATTTCCAGCGTCTCGGTCAGGAAGGCATCGTGGCCATACTTCGAGCGCAACACGCGGATCTCCGATCGCGGCAAGGCCTCGGACAAGGCGAACAGATCTTCCAGCGGTACAAGGCGGTCTTCGGCGATGGCAACGACCGTCGTCGGTACCGAGACGGTCCGTGGGTCGATAACATGCAGATCGATCGATTCGGACAGCCGCAGGAACGCGGTCGGCGACGTGCGCGCGACCCAGGTCGTGGCGCAGTGTTCGAGATAATCCTCCGCAGCCACCCGCACACGGCCATGCACCAGCGTCGGCGCTGTATCGAAACGTTCGGCGAATTCGCCTGGCGTGCGGTAACTGAGCATCGCCAACTGCCGCGCCAGCGAAAGCCCTTGGGATTCATCGCACTGCAATTGCCCCAACGCCACCGCCTGACGCTGCAGCGCACGCCATGCACTAGCGTACGGGTGGGAACGATGCGCACCGCTGATCGCAACGAGTTTGCCGACACGCCGAGGATGACGCGCTGCGAAATGCAGGCCGACCATCGCCCCATAGGAACTGCCGAAGAACGCGGCAAGTGTTGCGATGCCGAGCGCGTCGAGCACCACAGCGATCGCATCGGCCTGATCGGCGCTGTCGATCGGCGCATCCAGCGTACCGTCGGCGCCGATCCAGTCGATCGCGAGCACCTGCACGCGGGCAACATCGAGACCGACGCCGCTCTGGCTCTGCCACCAGCCGGCCTCGGGGTAAGCCTCGCTGGCCACGACATGTTTGTGTGCGGAAATCCCGCCCGCCGCCAACACGATCGGCGCGCCCGCCGGACCGACGAGCTCGTATGCAATCTCGAGATCGCGCACACCCGCGTGACGCAAATTCAGGCGCACGGGAACCCGACCACGCACTGCCCGTGCCGGTTCGGCGGACGGTGATGAAGGAAATGATCGACAGTCGAATGGACGCAGCACTTCGGTGCGCGATTCGGCTTGGGTGGCGAGGGTCATGGCGGTCTCCGGGGCGATGGGGCCATCGAAGCCACGGGGAGACCGGAGTGAGCTGCTGCGCACGGACAACGAGCGACCGCGACGCGCAACCATCTTCACGGCGGACACAGGGTCCCCGCAGGAATTGGCACCTTGTGGAAGCTTCGCTTTCGCGATGCCTCCATCAGGTTGCCCCGGCGTCTTCGGGCCTGTCCCTCAGCCGGTCTTGATGGATGCCCGCAGCTTGCCGCAGGCTTTCGGTATTGTCAATCGCTTCATGCAGATGAAGCGATTGAATGCCGCAGCTGTTCGTCGCACTCCACATTCGGCGATACTCCCAGACATGCAAATTCCACGATTTCGGCCATTCGCGGCCCTCCCGCTGCTCGTTGCCTTGACCGCCTGCGCGACTCCGGCTTCACGGGAGGCCATAACGGCGCGCACACCGCCGGCAGTGGTTGCTGAAGCCTACGTTTCCGCCGAAAACCCTGGCGAGGAGCTCGATTCCCTCGCCACCTGGCATCATCCGGACGGCCACACGTGGCTGATCGCCACCGCCAAATCCGGACATCGCCTGGTGGTGTTCGATGCCGATACCGGCACGCGACTGCAGGAAGTCGGCAGCAAGGGCACCGAGCCAGGGCAGTTCAAGCGGCCGAACGGGATCGCGGTTCTCGGCGACCGTCTGTTCGTGGTCGAACGCGACAACCACCGCGTGCAGGCGTTCGCACTGCCGGATTTTCGTCCGCTCGGCACGTTCGGTGAAGCGCTGCTGCGCTCGCCTTACGGCCTGTGGCTGAACCCGATGGGCAACGACGCCATCGACGTTTACGTCACCGACAATTTCATGGAAGGTCCGCGCTACGAAGTGGTGCCGCCGCTGGACCAGCTCGACCAGCGCGTCCGTCATTACCGCGTGCGTTTCGACGCGAAAGGCGCACTTGAAGCCGAAACATTGCGCAGCTTCGGCGACACCCGCGAGGCGACCGCCCTGCGGATCGTCGAATCGATCGCCGGTGATGCCCGCCGCAGGACACTGCTCATCGCCGACGAAGACACGCGTCGTGAATCGACGCTGCGCGAATACAGCCAGAGCGGTTCATACACCGGTCGCAGCGTGCCGCGCTCAAGCTTCGAGGCCGAAGCCGAAGGTGTCGCGCTCTGGACCTGCGGCCGCGACCGCGGCTACTGGGTCGCCGTGGACCAACTGCCGGCGCTCACCACCTTTCGTCTGTTCGATCGAAAATCGCTGGCCGCACGCGGCAGTTTCGTCGGCAATACGGTCGCGGCAACGGACGGCATTGCCCTGCGCGTCGCGCCGAGCACACGCTTCCCCAGCGGCGCGCTGTTCGCCGTGCATCGCGACAAGTCCGTGGCCGTATTCGATCTGCGCGACATCGTGGCGACACTGAAACTCGACCCTGCCTGCCTGTAGATCCGCGTGCGCACACTCGCCGCCTGGCTGTTGATCGCAGCGTCCGTGGCCATCGGCACAGCATCTGCAGATGACTTCCTGCGTTGGCCTCCGGCATCACGCGTGGTCGACAGCAGCAACGCCTCTGTCAACCTGCCTTCACCGGTCAAAGGCGAGCACGATGCGGGCGCGAGATTGAACTTGGTCACCCGCGACGACGGCATCGAAGCCTGGGCCGAGAATCATCTCGCCGGCCCGATCGAAGTATTGCTGCGCCCGCAGGGCGGCCATGTCATCAGCGCAGACCCGCCGCTGCCCGCGCGTATGGTCGTACCCGCGCAGCAGCGTGGACTGGTGGCGCGCCTGCGAGCCGACACGTCGGTGGAATTGCAGATGGACGTCGTCCCCGGCAGCCCGAATGCCCGGCCGAAAGATATCGAATATGGCTATCCGCTGCAGACAGAACAGGTGCGAATCGAACAAGGCTACGGCGGCACCTACAGCCACCATGACGCCGAAAACCGGCATGCCGTGGATTTCGGCGCGGACATCGGCACCCCCGTTCTGGCCGCGCGCGCAGGAACCGTGATGCAGATCGAAACGGGCTTCGAGCGCGCCGGGCGGAATGCCGAAATCGATGCCGGCCGCGCCAACATCATCCGCATCCTGCACAACGACGGCACGATGGCGCTTTATGCACACCTCAAGCCCGAAGGCGTGCTGGTGCGCGTGGGCCAGCGCGTGCGCAAGGCCGATGTCATCGGCCTCTCCGGCAACACCGGCTTCAGCGCCGGCCCGCACCTGCACTTTGTCGTGCAGGTGAATCGCGGCATGTCACTCGAATCGATGCCGTTCCGGATGTTCGGCCCGCAGGGAATCCTGCGGTTCACCGAACCCAAACCGGATGAACATGCCGCACAAAACCCAATGCAGGAGCGACGCAAGTCGCGACAGGTTGCGGACAGTGTTCCCATAAAGTGATCGCGACTCCCGTCGCTCCTACAGGGGATATTGCATCCATACCGGCTTGAGCTTGGCGATGCGCTTGCACGCCGGGCAATCCTCGCGATGCGCGCCCGGCAGATAACCGAGACTCATCAGGAACTCTCCGACGATCTCGCCGCCCGTGAAGCGGAACTGCTGTTTGAAGAGTTTCACCCACGCCGGCTTGTCACGCAGTCTGCCATCGACGACGGCATGCGCGTCCAGCCATTCGGCGAAGCCGCCGTGTGAATCGCGCAGACTGCGGATGACCTGCGCGTTGTGGATCGCCGCACCGACTTTCAGCCGGTTGCGGATGATCCCGGGGTCGGCGAGGAGGCGCTCCCGATCCTTGTCGCCATAGGCGGCCACGACATCCACGTCGAAACCATCGTAGGCACGCCGGAAACCCTCGCGCTTCTTGAGGATGGTTTCCCAGCTCAGCCCGGCCTGATTGATCTCCAGGATCAATCGCTCGAACAGCTCGGACTCGCTGCGCTGGGGGACGCCGTATTCGTGGTCGTGGTACGGGCCGTGAACCGGGTGATCAGGGGCGATATCGCAATAGGTCGACATGGTTGGAGGATAACCCCGGGCTGCTGACAAAGGCTGGCAGCAGCGCTGCCGGCAGGCCAGCAACAGCCCGCCCCCGTATAATTCGCCGCTTCCCTATCGCTTTCCGGCGCCCTGACGCCATCTCGCCATGCCTGATGTCACCACCGAAGCCGCCCGCCGACGTACGTTCGCGATCATTTCGCACCCCGACGCCGGCAAGACCACGCTGACCGAAAAGCTGCTGCTGTTCGGCGGCGCGATCCAGATGGCCGGCTCGGTCAAGGGCCGCAAGGCCGCGCGCCATGCCACCTCCGACTGGATGGCGCTGGAAAAGGAACGCGGCATCTCGGTGACCTCATCGGTGATGCAGTTCCCGTACGAAGGCAGCATCGTCAATCTGCTCGATACCCCCGGCCACGCCGACTTCGGCGAAGACACCTACCGCGTGCTTACCGCCGTGGACTCGGCGCTGATGGTGATCGACGTGGCCAAGGGCGTCGAAGAACGCACGATCAAGCTGATGGAAGTCTGTCGCCTGCGCGACACGCCGATCATGACCTTCATCAACAAGCTGGACCGTGAAGGCAAGAATCCCATAGATCTGCTCGACGAAGTCGAATCGGTGCTGGGCATCCAGTGCGCACCGATCACCTGGCCCATCGGCATGGGCTCGCGTCTGAAAGGCGTGGTCCATCTGCTCAGCGGCGAAGTGCATCTGTACGAAGCCGGGCGCAATTTCACCCGTCAGGATTCGACGATTTTCGCGTCCATCGACGATCCCGCGCTGGAAGCGAAGATCGGCAGCGCCATGCTGGCGGAGCTGCGCGAGGAACTCGAACTGGTCGAAGGCGCGTCGCATCCGTTCGACAAGGACGCGTATCTGTCGGGCACGCAGACGCCGGTGTTCTTCGGCTCGGCCGTGAATAATTTCGGCGTGCAGATCCTGCTGGACTTCTTCATCGAAAACGCACCGTCGCCGAAAGCGCGGGCTACCACCGGCCGCGAAGTGCAGCCGACCGAAGACAGACTTACAGGATTCGTCTTCAAGATCCAGGCGAACATGGACCCGCAGCATCGCGACCGCGTCGCCTTCATGCGCATCTGTTCCGGCCAGTTCACGGCCGGCATGAAAACCTTTCACGTGCGCACCGGCAAGGAGATGAAACTCGCCAATGCGCTGACCTTCATGGCCAGCGACCGCGAAATCGCCGAAACCGCGTGGCCGGGCGATGTCATCGGCATCCACAACCACGGCACCATTTCCATTGGCGACAGCTTCACCGAAGGCGAGAACCTCAGCTTCACCGGCATCCCGAACTTCGCGCCAGAACTGTTCCGCCGCGCGCGCCTGCGCGATCCGCTGAAGCTCAAGCAGCTGCAGAAAGGTCTGGCACAGCTGTCGGAAGAAGGCGCGACCCAGTTCTTCCGCCCGCTGATGAGCAACGACCTGATCCTCGGCGCGGTCGGCGTGCTGCAGTTCGATGTGGTCGCCTACCGGCTGAAGGACGAATACGGCGTCGACGCCTCGTTCGAACAGGTCCAGGTCAACACCGCGCGTTGGATCCGCTGCGACGACGCCAAGAAACTGGAAGAGTTCCGCGACAAGAACGCGATGAATCTTGCTATCGACGCCGCCGGGCAACTGGTCTACCTCGCGCCCACGCGCGTGAACCTGCAGCTCGCGCAGGAACGCGCACCGGCAGTGACGTTCATGGCCACGCGCGAACACGCGCATGCGGTGTCGATCGACTGACGCGATGCGCGCGACGATCGCCAAATGGTGGCATTACCTGCTGGGCAAGCGCGGCGAACTGGCCGCGCTCGACCACAAGGATGCCTACATGGCGAAAGTGATCATGGACATCCACCGCAAACGCAGCGGCAAGCGATTGACGCGCGTGCCGCTTGCGCAACTCGAACCGATCCCTGGCATCGACCGCGAATCGGCGCTACGCACCACGCAGGAGCGCGCCGAAGCCCTGCGCACGCATCGCGATGCGCTGCTGGCAACGAAAGTATTGGACAGCGAAGCGCTGCAGACCATCATTCCGTCGGTCTCGCAGATCAAGGTCGTGCAGGATGGCGCACGTTGGCTGGCCTTCGAAGGCAATGGCCGACTGTATGCGATGCGTGAAGTCTTTGCTGCCGACGATGGCATGCAGGTGGAAAACGCTGCCAAGAAAGACGGCGCGCTGGCTGCGATCCTCTGCCTGATCTGCGGCTTCTACACCATTTATTACGGCATCAAGAACTTCGCAGAGAACAAGATCCCGTTCATTCTGTTTCTCGGCGGCATCGCGATCGCGGTGATTTTCAACCCCGGCATGTCGGCCATGTCGGCAGTCGCGCCCGTCACCGGCGGCTGATGACGTCGTGGGTCTGCGCCGCGAGGCGCGGATGCTGCACACCAGAAACATCCGGCAATGCCGGATGTTTCTTTTTTGCGCCGTCGAAGTGCATGTGGTCCATCGGCCGCAGTTCAAGTCGGTCGCAGTTCGAACAGGATCCTGCGCGACGTGCTCAAGGCCAAGAGGATCGCGCAGTATCTGACGCACGGAATGCGTACTCGTCCTGGGCATCGCGGCGAAATAGAGCGATGCAAATGACAAACGATCATGGGCGAACCCGGCACTGAGGAGGGCATGATCGCGTAGCAGGCCGGCACCCCGCCCGGCATGAGCCATGCCAGTGGAATATTTGCACTAGGCGAACCGGAGATGGTCGACGGATGAAACATACCCACACCGAACGCGAAGAAACCCTCGGCGAAGAAATTGCCAGCGCACTCACCCATGGCCTTGGTGCCGCCGCCGCACTCGCGGGCGGCGCTGTACTGATCACCCTGGCCGCCTTGTTCGGCGATGGCTGGCAACTGAGCGCCGCCATCGTATTCGGCATCACGCTGCTGCTGCTTTACGTCGCCTCGACGCTCTATCACGCCATCCAGCATCCCGTCGTCAAAGGCAGGCTCAAGGTCTTCGACCACTGCGCGATCTATCTGTTGATCGCCGGCACCTACACCCCTTTCACGCTGATCGGCCTGCGCGGTCCGGTCGGCTGGGCCTTGTTCGGCACCATCTGGACGCTGGCGCTGTTCGGCGTGATCTTCAAACTGTTCTACACCGGTCGCTTCCAGCTGATCTCCACCCTCGTCTACATCGCGATGGGCTGGCTGGTCATGCTCGCCGCCAAGCCGGTCATGAAAGCACTCGATCCGTGGACTTTCGGCTGGCTGCTCGGTGGCGGCGTGGCCTACACCCTCGGCACC
Source organism: Lysobacteraceae bacterium (assembly GCA_041751895.1). GTDB lineage: Bacteria > Pseudomonadota > Gammaproteobacteria > Xanthomonadales > Xanthomonadaceae > Lysobacter_I. The sequence goes on from JBGSID010000337.1 coordinate 22,861, forward strand.
TTTTTCTACCACCGCCCGAAGATGCCGTACTCACACGCGGTCTGGCATCTGTTCGTGATCGCCGGCAGCGTGTGTCATTACATCGCGGTGATGGCGCAGGTGGTCTCGGGCCGCACCACCGGCTGACGCGATCAAGGCTTCATGAACACATCGGGTGCTGCCTTCTCGGGCTGGTCGGCCACCCACCGGCTCCAGTAGGACAGCACGAGCGACAGCGATTCCGAGCGAGCCAGCGTCGTTCGCGTCACCGGCATCGCGCTGATCCACTCTGCGTTCGCAATGGCCTCGAATGCGCTCTCCGGGGGTTCGCAAAACCCCATGTACCACGAATCGAAATGCCGTTCCGACAAGGGTGCATCCAGCAGAACCTTCAGCGAATGGTGCAAGGTCGATGCCACGATCCGCGCATACACACGCCGGACAGCATCCTCCGGCCCTTCGATATGCTGGAAAAAACGACCCGCATGATGGAACAGCACACCGGTTACCGCGACCTGAGCATTGAAACGGCGCGCGGCCTCAAGCATCCGGATCAATCGCGTACGTTCGATCGGATAGGCCTCACTGGTGTAGACGATGGCATGAAGGCCCGTCATGTCCACTGCGCCAAGCTCGTGCAAACCAGGGCGATAGCGGAGGATCGCTTCGCGGCTAACGTCGCACGGGGAAATAATTTCATTGGCAGGTAGTGGACCGATGTTGTAGGCGAATCCGGCGAACACTACGGCGCGCGGACCATCCGCGCATTAATCGGGATTAAGACCACTGCGGCTGATCGGCGTGCACCGGTCAGGCTTTTGGAAACCAGGATGTATCGATTTTGAAATGCCGGTCTTCGAAATCGACACTCTGCTTCATTCGCGCCTCATCGAGCAGTTCGATGCCGTGTCCGTCACGACGAATGAGGCCCTCGTCCTGCATCTGCTTCAACGATCGACTGACATAGACGTTGGTCAGCCCGATCGCGTCGCCGATCAGATCCTGATTCAACGGCAGATTGAAATGCGCCCTCAAATCCCGCCGGGTCACACGAAGGCGCGAGACCACTTCCAACAGGAAATGCATGACACGCTCCTTTGCCCCCATCCTGCTGATGATCCGGATGCGATCAGCCAGCACCGCGTGCTCGACCATGCCGATACTGAACAGCAACGCCGAAAGCCGTGGTGAGCGCACGAAGACTTCGTCGAGGGCGGACTTCGGAAAAGGACACAGCAGACCATCGGTGGCGGCGGCGAGTGCCGCCGTCGTCCGCAGGAAAGCGATATCCGGAATGCCGATGATGTCGCCTGGATAGTGGATATGCAGTACTTGCCGCGTTCCATTCGGCAGGTGCATGTAGGAAAAGAACCACCCCGACTTCACAACGTACAGGCGCTCGACGGATTCGCCTATTTCACGAACCTGCGTTTTCGCCTGCGCATGCTGCTCCTGCTCTTCCATTCGCGCCAACAGACGTGCATCGACGTCGCTGATCGGAATGTGATAGCCGATCTTTTCGATGAGACAACTTTTCGTCATGGTGTCGAACGCCGATCTGGACGGCGTCGTTATAGCACGCGCAACCCTCATCCTCGCGACGCAGACCAGCGTCCTGTTGACCGCTGCGCGATGCCCGTCGTGTGCGCGTCTCAGGCGAGAGCATCAAGCAAGGCGGATATTGAACTGATGGGCAGGACTGATGGCTTCAACGCCAGCACCACAACACCTGCTTGATTCAATTTCAGGCGAGACCTTCGCAACGTGCTGCGTGGCAGCTAACTCGCGATATACCGCTGCAAAGAATCCAACTCCACCTGTTGATCCTCGATCACCGCCTTCACCAGATCCCCGATCGATACGATGCCGACAATCTCATCGCCATCCAGCACCGGCAGATGCCGGATACGATAGGCGGTCATCGTCTGCATGCAACGATCCGACGTATCGAGCGATGACGTCGTCACCACGTCCGTGGTCATGATGTCGGCAACCGGTGTGTTCGATGACGACTTTCCCTGCAGCACGATTTTCCGCGCGTAATCGCGTTCAGACAGAATGCCGACAAGGCGGGGGCCATCCATCACCAGCACGGCGCCGATATGGTGTTCGGCCATCAGCCGGATGGCGTCGAGGACGGGAGATTCAGGACGGATCGCGTGGATCGCGGGAGATTTCGTTTCCAACAGCTGACGGACGGTGCGCATGATGCGGTACTCCTTCAGGGGCGACGATGGAATCTGTGCTCCCCGAGGATACTCCCGCTGCGGGCCGCCAGCGATCCACCAGATACAGCGGCCGCTGCTTGGACTCCATGTACAAGCGGCCGAGGTATTCGCCGATCACGCCCAGCGCCATCAACTGCACGCCGCCCAGCAGCAGGATCACGGTCATCATCGTCGGCCAGCCCGCCACCGGATCACCCCACAGCATCGCTTTGATCACGATCCAAAGGGCATAAACGAAAGCGAGTAGCGCGGTCAGCACGCCGAGATAGGTCGCCACCCGTAGCGGCGCGGTCGAAAAACTGGTCACGCCTTCCAGCGCGAAGTTCCACAGCCGCCAGAGGTTGAACTTGCTGCGCCCGGCCACCCGCGCTTCGCGGTGGTAGGGAATGGCGACCTGCTCGAAGCCAACCCAGCCGAACAGGCCTTTCATGAAGCGGTGGCGCTCGCGCAGTTGCCGCAATGCGGCCAGCGCGCGCGGCGACAGCAGCCGGAAATCGCCGGTATCGGTCGGGATGGGCGTTTTCGACAAGCGCTGCATCACCCGGTAGAAGCCATGGGCGGTGATGCGCTTGAACCAGCTTTCGCCATCGCGCTCAGTGCGGGTGCCGTGGACGTCGTCGTAACCCTCGCGCCATTTCGCCACGAACTGGGGGATCAGTTCCGGCGGATCCTGGCCATCGGCATCGAGGATCAGCACAGCGCCTTCCCGGATCTGATCGAGTCCGGCCGTGAGCGCGGCCTCCTTGCCGAAGTTCCGGCTGAGCCGCAGCAGCGACACGCGCGGATCGGCAGCGGCAAGGTCATCCAGAACCGCCCAGGTGCGATCGCGACTGCCGTCATCGACATAGAGCACATGGCCGGCGACGCCATCGGCCGCCAGCGCATCCAGCACAGCGGCGATCCTCGGGTGTAGGGCCGGCAGGGCTTCGGCCTCATTGAAGGCGGCAACGACGACGGTCAGGCGTTCGGTAGACATATATATAGAGTACCTGCCAGCGCGGTCAGTCGAATTGGAGGTAACCGGGGCCGCCCAGAGCGCGCATCTGCCGTTCAATCGCTCGGCTGCGGCGCTGCACATACGGCCCGGGCTTGGCGACGCTGTATTTCCGAGGATTGGGCAGCACTGCGGCAAGGCGGGCCGCTTCGGCAGCGGTCAGCCTGGAAGCATCCTTGCCGAAGAACTTCCGCGCGGCCGCCTGGGCACCGTAGACGCCATCGCCATATTCGATGACGTTGGCGTAGACCTCCAGAATCCGCTGTTTCGACCAGAAGGCTTCGATGAGGACGGTATACCAGGCCTCCAGTCCCTTGCGGGCCCAACTGCGGCCACGCCACAGGAACAGGTTTTTCGCCAATTGCTGGCTGATCGTGCTGGCACCGCGCACCTTGCGGCCCTTGGCATTGTGTTCGCGCGCTTTCTCGATAGCCTTGAAGTCGAAGCCATTGTGGTTCGGAAACTGCTGGTCCTCGGCAGCCACCAGCGCCAGCGGCAATTGCCGCGAAATCTGATCGGCATCGCGCCAGTCGTACAACAACACGAAATCGTGATCGCCATCCAGCCAGGCCTCCATATGCCGGCCAATCATCAACGCACTGAAGGGCGGGTCGACGAAACGCAGGGCCAGCACCTGCAGAGAAGTCCCCGCCGTGAACAGCAGTGGCAGCCAGAGCACCCAACGCAGCCAGCGGCGGCGCTTCGGAACCGCCCCAAGCGCCGGCGCGCCGACACCAAGAGGCGAATCCTTATCACTCGGCCTCGTGCCACTTGGCTCAGTACCATTTGAATTCGCTTCTACCTGCCCCATCTTCTGCCGTCCCCTCGTCGTAAGCGGCATTATCTGCGATGCGGCCGCTCCCCGTTACGATGACGGAAGCACACACAATGAAACGACCCGGATACGCGATGACCCCCGATGCTTCCCCTGACCGCCTGACCCGTTTCCTGCTCGACCAGGCCGGCGTGCGCGGCGTTCATGTTCGCCTGGATGACACCTGGGCGCAGATCCGCAGTCGCGCCGAATACCCGGCCGAAATCGCGGAACTGCTGGGCGAAGCGGTCGCGGCCTCGGCCCTGTTCACCGGCCATGTGAAAGTCGACGGCCGACTGTCGGTACAACTGCGCGGCGATGGCGCCCTGCGGACGCTGTTCGCCGAATGCACCGGCGCCGGTACGCTGCGCGCGATCGCCACATTGACGGAAGGCGAGTTCGAGGGCGTGCATACGCTTGCCTCGCTCGGGCCTGGTGCCCTGCTCGCGATCACCATCGAGAATCCCAGCGCGCGCGGTCAGGATCCGTCGCGCTATCAGGGTCTCGTCGGACTGGATGCGGACAGCCTGGCGGCAGCATTCGAGGGCTATTTCCGCCAGTCGGAGCAACTGCCGACACGGCTCCTGCTCGCCGCCGACGGTGAGCGGGTCGCCGGGCTGATGTTGCAAAAATTGCCAGGTGACGCTGGCGACACTGACGGCTGGGACCGGTCGAGCGTGCTGTTCGACACCTTGGCCAGCGCGGAATTACTGGATACCCCAGTCGAACAGCTCCTCCACCGCCTGTTCCACGAAGACGGCGTGCGCATGCTCGGTGAAAAATCACTTCGGTTTGCATGCTCCTGCTCTCGGGAGCGGGTTTCAGCGATGTTGGAATCACTGGGCGAGACTGAAGCCCGGGCTGCCGTCGAAGCCAATGCAGGGACCGCCGAAATCCGCTGTGAGTTCTGCGGCGAGACTTATCGGTACACGGATCCGGAGATCGACGCACTGTTCGAACCCCAATCCGTTCACTTGGAGGCGCCGGGACGGCTGCAATGAATTGTCGTGCGGAGTCTGTCACGATTTTTTCGGACCGACTCGTTTGTTAAAGAACCATAAATCTGATAGCCTGAAATCTGATGGTCCAACAAGGAACTCGACCGCCAGAATAGCGGTCCGACACCAAGCCATGCGTCCCCGCCTCCGCACATTGCCGCTCCTGATTCTGCTCGCCTTTGGCGCAGCAACGACGGCGCATGCGCAATCGAAAGCGGGCAATGATCGCCTCGAGCTCCCTGTCTGGAACAAATCGAGCGGCGAGATCGAAGGCGTCGTGGTGCTTGAGCCTGCGGAACTGGCGAAGTCCCGCACACTTTCACGCTTCGGCGTACGTCATCTTGGCACCACCTTCGGCCTCAACGCGGGCGACTCGCTTGGCTTGCTCTGCGACCGGAAACAGGGGCTCGTCAGCGCCCTGAACAATCTCGCCGACAACTGCGTTCTTGCCTCGATCCCCGCCACACGTCGCACGGGCGCAGCTGCGGTTTTCCAACGCAACGGCACACAACTCGGCATCGGCGCAGGCAACACCCGGACGACAATGCCGGCTTGGTTGGCGCCAGGCTCCATCGGCAACGGCCGCGTCGACGTCAACGACATCACGTTCTTCAGCCAGAAAACCCTCCCACGCGAGGGGTATGTGTCGATCGCAGGTACGGTCGCCAAGGCCCGACTGCAGACGCCAGCCGAAACTCCCGGTTTCAGCGATCGATGGACCTCCCGCCAACTCAACTTAGGCGGCGGCGTCGGCTCATTCGGAGTCAACGTGATCGGCGAAGTCATCGACACACCCGGCCATGATCAATGGGGTCGACTCGGCCTCGGCCTGAGCTGGCGAACCCCATGGAGCGGCCAGTTGTCCGTCGGTGCGGACAACCTCGTGACCCGCGGGAAGAACCCCTTCGCCCCGACCTCCGTACAGGGTGAAGATGAGGGCGCAGTGCCCTATGTCCGCTACGAGCAGGACCTCTGACCCCGCGTTTGCCGGGTTTTCAGGCCAAACTGGCCTCAAGTTAACGACACTTTAATTTTTCTCCGAGTGGGGCTACTATCGGCCCCGGCCTGACCCGTTTTGGCGTCTTCCTTGACATCAGCGGGCAGGTTCCCATGGGAAACCCCAAGACTCACTTGGAGAGAGAGATGACTTTGAAGACCAACAAGCTACGCGACGCGATCACCTTCGCGCTCGTAAGCACCACCGCCCTCGCGGGCACGGGCGTTGCTTTCGCCCAAGACAAGAAAGAGAGTCAAGAGCTTGACCGCATCGAAATCGTCGGCTCGCGCATCAAACGTGCGGACAGCGAAACCTCGCAGCCGGTGTTCTCGCTCAAGCGCGAAGAAATCGAAGCCCAGGGCCTGACCTCGGTCGGCGATGTGATCCAGAACATCACCTCGAACGGCTCCACCCTCAACAGCACCTTCAACAACGGCGGCAACGGCGAAACCCGTGTCAGCCTGCGTAACCTCGGTTCCAACCGCACCCTGGTGCTGGTCAATGGTCGCCGCTGGGTTGGTGGCACTGGTCTGGGCGGCGCTGTCGACCTCAACACCATTCCGACCGCAGCGGTCGAGCGCATCGAAGTCCTCAAGGACGGCGCCTCGACGATCTACGGTTCTGACGCGATCTCGGGCGTTGTGAATATCGTTCTTCGCCGCGACTTCGACGGCGCTGAAGCCAATGCCTATCTCGGCACATACACCAAGGGTGACGGCACCCGCCAGTCCTACGACTTCACCATCGGCACGACGTCCGACCGCTGGTCGGCCATGTTCGGCGCCGGCTTCGTGAAAGAAGAGCCGGTTTCCGCCGGTGACCGCTACATCTCGTCGGAACCGACGATCGGTACGGGCGCAGCGTTCGGCAGCTCGACCACTCCGGGCGGCCGCTTTGCGCTCTGCACCGGTACGTTCGACCCGTTAACCGGCGGATGCAGCGTGGCTCAGACTCGCCCAGATGGCACGACTGGCCAGTTCACCTACGACCCGGGTCAGAGCGGTAACAATTGGCGCAACCGTACCGGCGACGACCTGTACAACTTCGCTCCGGACAACTACCTGTTGACGCCGCAGGAACGCAAGTCCTTGTTCGCGAACGGCTCGATCGACGTCACCGACAACGTGCGTTTCAACGCCACGGTCCAGTACAACGAACGCGTGTCCGAGCAGCTGCTCGCTGCAATGCCGATCGTGCTGGGTTCCGGCCCCGGCGCCGGCGTGCAGTCGCGTGCGGTTACCATCAGCCCCGACAGCATCTATAACCCGTTCGGCGAAACCGTATCGCGCATCCAGCGTCGTGCGATCGAAACCGGTGGCCGCTCGTTCAATCAGAATGTGAGCACGTTCGCAACCAATCTGTCGTTCGACGGCACCTTGGATGTCGGCAGCAAGGTGTTCGACTGGGAGGCCGGTTATTTCTACGGCGAGAACAAGCAGAACGACACCACTGATGGTCTGTTCAACGTTCCGGCCTTGGCCGCAGCCTTGGGCCCGTCGATGATCAGCACCACCACAGGTAACCCGATCTGTGTGAGCACACCTGGCGACGAGGCCACCGTTATCCCGGGTTGCGTGCCGATGAACCTGCTTGGCGCAGTCGGCTCGATCACCCCGGAAATGCTGGCCTACAGCACATTCGTGGCCCATGACGAATACAACTACAAGCAGAAGACCTACTACGCCAATATCGGCGGTGAGATCGTCGAACTGCCCGCCGGCCCGCTGGCCTTCTCGTTCGGCCTCGAACACCGCTCCGAGTCCGGGTACGACCAGCCTGACGCCTTGATCAACTCGGGTAACACCACGGGTAATTCCCGTACGGCGACCCGCGGCGGCTACTCGCTGGACGAGGCTTACCTCGAACTCGCCATCCCGGTGCTTGCTGACGTCGCTGGCGCCAAACTGCTGGACTTCAGCGTTGCCAGCCGTTACTCGGATTACAGCAACTTCGGCGATACGACCAACAGCAAGTTCGGTTTCCGCTGGAAGCCGATCGAAGACCTGATGATCCGTGGCAACTGGTCGGAAGGCTTCCGTGCCCCGTCCATCGGTGAGTTGTTCAACGGCGTAGCGGACAGTTTCCCGACCCTTAACGACCCCTGTAATGACACCGTCTACCCGTCGCTGACAGCACAGCAGCAGGCAGCCTGTGTCGCCAATGGTGTGCCGACGGGTGGTTACAGTCAGGGCAACCCGCAGATCCGTATCAGCGTTGGCGGCAACGTGAATCTGCAGCCAGAAACCTCCGTGAGCAAAACCCTTGGCTTCGTCTACAGCCCATCGTGGCTGCAGGGCTTCGACATTTCGCTTGACTGGTGGCAGATCCATCTCGACAACGCCATCACGACTCCGAGCGGTCAGGACATTCTGGATGGCTGCATTCGCAGCGGTCTCACGGCGTACTGCAATCTCTACAGCCGCAACACCAGCGGCGAGATCGATACCTTGTTGGCGACCAACACCAACATCGGTGGTATCCGGACCGAAGGCTTTGACATGACGGTTGGCTATCGCCTGCCTGAGACGTCGTTCGGCAAGTTCAGCTTCGTCTGGGATACCACCTATACGTCCGAGTACACTCAGGATATTGACGGTGATGGCCGCTTTGGCGAAGTCTCCGAAGGCGGTAATACCGTCGGAGAATATTCGCAAAACAGCAATGCCTGGCGTATCCGTTCCAACCTGTCCTCGCGGTGGGAGAAAGGTGATTGGGGCGCGAATTGGAATGTCCGCTATTACAGCGGCCAGGAAGAAGACTGCCAACTCTTTGTGGACTACGGATACAGCTTCCTCTGCTCCGACCCGAACCGTTTGGTGAACGATCAGGATGGCGTCCCGACACCATCTGCCCAGAACCACATCGGTGGTGTCACGTACCACGACTTCAGCGCGTACTGGCAGGCGCCGTGGAACGCCAAGATCACCGTCGGCATGAACAACGCGTTCGCGAAAGAGCCGCCGCGTTCAGTGCAGGCGTTCGCCAACTCGTTCGACCCGCAGTATGAAGTCCCCGGTCGTTTCGTGTACCTGCGCTACACGCAGAAGTTCTGATCGCGGATTCGCAGCAAAGCAATTATGACTACGGCCCCTCACGGGGCCGTAGTTTTTTGTGAGAATTGGACGCGAGGCAGGTTGCACCGTTCGGCGACCTTGACCTCTTCCCATGCTTCCGCAGGAACCCAACCACCATGGCCCCACCTACGATCAGCCCGATGTTCGCCGTGCCATTTGCCCAGGCGCAGCTGCCCAATCCAGATCGCCTGAACCGGGAATTGAAATCACTGTTGCTGTCGAGAGAAGCCGAGGGCAGCCGATACGCCAATCCGAATCCCTCTCTACGCCAGCAACCCAAGGTATTCGAAAGCGATTTCACCCTATTCTCATGGCCCGAGCCGAGCATTCAGGAATTGCGCCAGTTCATCTGGGGGATTCTCGGCCAGACGATTCAGGCGCTGAACGGCTATTCGGCCGAACAGATGAAACGGCTGCAGATTTTTTCGCATACCTGGTACCACGTCACCCGACACGGCGGCTTCACGATTCTCCATACGCACCCGATGGCCTCGTGGTCCGGCGTGTATTGCGTCGATCCGGGAGAAACGCCAGACAATTACCCGGAATCGGGCGTGCTACGGTTCCACAACCCGCACCACTACAGCAATTATTTCCTCGACTCCGGCAACATCGCGCAGCAGGCGCCTTATCACCACGGCACCTGGAGCATCAAGTTTCATGCTGGGCAAGTGGTGCTGTTCCCTTCGTGGCTGCAACATGAAGTCCTGCCCTTCTTCGGGCACGATGAGCGGATCACGATCGCGTTCAATACCTGGTTCAACATGCGCGAGGATTGAGCGGCAGCGGGAGGTCAATTTTTGCCCGATGACGGCCGGGCAACTGTCAGAGTCGACAGGGCATATCCATTGCAAAAGACCTCAGATGATGCCCGCGCGGCGAAGATCTTCGCGCAGTGGCTCGAGATGACTCTCATAGGCTCGCCATGAACCTCCGCGATTTTTCAGGATGCCTTCGCGGACATGTGCACTGCTCGCCGTCGACACCGCACCCTGATGGTTCTCGACAGCAAGTGCATTCGCTTCGAATGGCAGCCCACAGAAATCGAAAATCCGCGCCGCCGTCGTCTCCGGCTCCTGCACCAGCGAATCATAGGAAATATCAAGCATCCGATCCGGCATGACCGTCCGCCAATGCGCCATTAGCCCGGAATAGTGCGCGTAATACTGCGCCATCTGGTGTTGTTCATAGGAATACGCAGCCGCATTGGTGAATAAGGTCCTGAGATTGGAGAAGCAGGTGTCAACGGGATCCCGGACCATATGCAGGATTTTCGCATTCGGCAGCGCTTTCGCAATGAAACCCGCAACGATGAAATTCGGGGGGAGTTTCTCGGTGAGGAAGGGCTTGCCCTTCGCCCGCCAGCGGGAATTTTGTAGAAACCCGTCTCCAATCCCGTCGAAATCAGCGTTGGCCAGCGCTTCGAGTGATGTCATGTCGACGACGTTCAGACATTTGTGATCAGTCGCCACCTTGATCTGCGCGGTAAAGGCATAGGTTTCGCCGCCGTCCGAAACTTTGCTGTGTCCGCCCAGAATCCGCTCGAGCAACGTGGTCCCGGAGCGATGCATGCCTACGATGAAAATCGGCGTGTACTCGGGATTTTCGATTTGTGTCGTATCGGCGACGAATGCCGGGGTACATATCTCCTTGATCCGGGCGAACAGTACTGCAGTCTTGGCATCGTCGTAGGGCTCGATACGGCGCTTCAGCCGGCACCCCCCATCCAACGCCGCCCACGCATCCTCGCTGCGGCCCATCGCGTGGAGCTCGTTATGGAGCGCGAACTGGAGATAGGCGCGACCAGCCTCATCCAATCCGCCGCGAGCAAGCGTCCTCTGCAGCCGCGCCACATGATTGTTGTCGGCAGTCCAGCGTTTGACCGAAGACAAGACCCAATGCGCCTGAGGAAAGCGCGGCTCAAGGCGAATAGACTGCTCCAGATCGTTTTCGGCCGCATCCATGTCGCCAAGGAACATGTGCAAGGTGCCACGCAGGTAGCAGGCCTGCCCGTAATTCGGCTGGATTTTCAGCGCCTTGTCCACCAAGGTCATCGCTGATAGTTGATCGCCGACCGAACTGACGATCAGCGACATTTCGGTGAGCATTGCGGGATCACCACAACGCTGGAAATCGCTGTCCTTCAACAGACTCAAGAGTGCCTGCGCCTCGTGAAACTGACGCAGACGACGTGCAAGCTCCAGGGTCAGGCCCGGATGTCCGTTCCTGTACGCCAGTGCCGACAACAGCCGTTCGCGGGCCAGCCGGTATTGGTCTTGACGCAAATAGGCAGAAGAAGCTTTCAGCAGGGCGGGTACGTGTCCGGCCTCGACCGCGACGACTGCGTCGAACCGCGAGGCTGCTTGCGCCCAGTCGTTCTTGGCCACGGCCGATTCTGCTGAAGCCCAGAGTTGTTGAACCTTGTTCATACCCCGGCCACCGGAACCTGCCGACGCATCTGCGAAGCGACTGACAGCGAAAATTCAACGTGAAAAACTGGTATCTGCATTATCCGACTGTTGTCCCGGCCTCAAGCGCTGCGGAGATTCTAGCCTGCTCCGCCTTCAGTGCCGCAGGCATGCGCGGACCGTATTCGTCGAGGAAGGCGCCAATGCTGGCGAATTCGGCTTGCCAACCGCTGTCGTCGAAACCAAAGAGTTTCTCGTGGGCCTCGTCGCTCAGTGCGATGCCCTCGAGGTTCAGATCCTGCGGACGCGGCAGGGCGCCGATCGGGGTTTCGACCGCTTCAGCTTCGCCCTTCACTCGACGGATCATCCACTCCAGCACGCGGAGGTTGTCGCCAAAGCCCGGCCACAGGAACTTGCCGTCGTCGCCCTTGCGGAACCAGTTGACGTGAAAGACTTTCGGCAGCCTCAGATCCGCCTGATCGAACGATAGCCAGTGCGCGAAATAGTCAGCGAAGTTGTAGCCGCAGAACGGCTTCATCGCCATCGGGTCGCGACGCATCACACCCACTGCGCCAGTGGCGGCGGCGGTGGTTTCCGAGCCCATGGCGGCACCGACCAGCACACCGTGGGTCCAGTCGCGGGCTTCGAACACCAGTGGCACCAGCGAGGCACGACGACCACCGAAGACGATGGCGCTGATCGGCACGCCCTGCGCGTCTTCGGCTTTGGGCGAATACGACGGGCATTGCTTGGCACTGACAGTGAAGCGGGCGTTCGGATGCGCAGCCGGGCCGTGGCCAGGTGCACTGCAATCGTAGTCATGGCCGCGCCAATCAAAGACGGGTTCGCCGCCGTCCAGACCCTCCCACCACGGCTGGCCGTCTGCGGTCAGTCCGACGTTGGTGAAAATGGTGTCGTGCTGGATCGTCGCCAGCGCATTCGGGTTCGATTTGCTTGATGTCCCCGGCGCGACGCCGAAGAAGCCGGCTTCCGGGTTGATCGCATACAGGCGGCCGTCTGCGCCGGGGCGCATCCAGGCGATATCGTCGCCGATCGTCCAGATCTTCCAACCAGCCTCGCGATAGCCTTCGGGCGGAATCAGCATCGCCAGATTGGTCTTGCCGCAGGCTGACGGGAAAGCCGCCGCGATGTAGTGCGTTTCGCCCTGCGGGTTTTCGACGCCCAGGATCAGCATGTGTTCCGCCATCCAGCCTTCGCTGCGCGCCTGCCAGGAGGCGATGCGCAGGGCATGGCACTTCTTGCCGAGCAGCGCGTTGCCGCCGTAGCCGGACCCATACGACTTGATCGTCAGTTCTTCCGGAAAATGCATGATGAAGCGGCGGTTGGGGTCGAGTTCGCCGATCGAGTGCAGGCCTTTGACGCAGGTGCCCTCTCCATTCCGGCCTTCGCGCTCGATCCGCGCCAGCGCCGGAGCCCCCATGCGGGTCATGAGTCGCATGTTCGCGACCACGTAGGGCGAATCGGTGATTTCCACGCCGCAGCGCGACAGCGGCGAATCGATCGGCCCCATGCAATACGGGATGATATACATCGTGCGACCACGCATGCACCCATCGAAATGCGCGTCCATCGTGGCGTGCCCTTCTTCAGGCGCCATCCAATGGTTGTTCGGACCAGCATCGTCGGCGTGCGTGGTACAGACGAAGGTCAGATGCTCAACGCGGGCGACATCGTCCGGGTGCGAACGATGCAACCAACTGCTGGGATTCGTCTGTGCGTTGAGCCCGATCAGAGTGCCATCGGACTGCATCCCTGCGATGAGGGCGGCGAATTCGGCATCGCTGCCGTCACACCAGTGCACTGCATCAGGACAGGTCAACCCGGCAACCGCATCGACCCATTCTTGTATGGGCGCAAGACCGCTCGACATCGTTCGTCTCCGTGTGCAGACTGTTTGAAGGGGATGCTGTATCGGAAAATACTCTGTAACGCATTCATATTATTGCAAAACCAACTGATCAGGTATTCGTGCAGGCTCCGACCTCACCACCGCAGCACGACCTTGCCGGGATCCTGAGCGACGCGCGCTGGCTCTGTTACGGCTTCAATCCGGACCAGGCCATCCTGTATTTCGTACAGGTCGACGACGATCTTCTGGAACAGGCTGTGTTCGTCTCCCCACAATGGTTTTCGACCCGTCCTGCCATCGGGTTCCCGCTGGCGGAGATTGCCGCGCATACCAAGGACCTGCCGCAGGCAGGCCCAAAAGGCATCATCCTGCATACGGCGTTCTGCTGTTCGACCCTGTTCGCACGCTGCCTGCAGACCCCGGGCCATGTCCGTGTCCTCCGCGAATTACCGCTGTATTCCGGATTGGCGAGGGCGAAGTCGACGCTGCTGGCAAAGCAGCGCGGTAGCGCACCATGGCGGCAACTACTTGAGCTGAGCGCCGAACTGTCGCATCGAACGTTTCCCGGCGAATCGGCAACGCTGAACAAGCCCGGAAACGTGTTTCTCGGGGCGGCTGGTGACTTTCTGGCCTGTGCCACGGATTGCCGGGGCGTGATCCTGCATGGAAATTTGCCCGACTTCCTGGTGTCCTGCCTCAAGAAGATCGAAAGCGGCCCAAGGCCTTGGCTGGAGATGCTGCACAGTCTCCAACCCGACCCGGACATCATCGTTCGCAGCGGTCTGGATCTGGCACGCGCCCATCCCGCACAGCTCGCCTCTCTGATCTGGCATGTACAGATGCAGATGATCAGGACGCTTTCGCAGCAAACCTGCGCGCCGCGTCTGCGCCACATCAGTGCCGAAGCGTTTCTTGCGCATCCGCGCGCTGCCGTCGCCGCTGCACGGGCATGGATGACTCCGGACGTGGATGCTCGCGTTCCGGAATCGGTGTTCGAACGCGAACTGCATCGCAATGCGAAGGACCCGAAAAACGCCTTCGATTCAGCGCAGCGCAAACGCGAGGCGGTCCTGTCGAAGCATCAGTTCGAAGCGTTGATCAGAGACACGCTGACATGGAGCGAAAGGGTATTCGGGCCGTGGCAACGCGCCTACGAAATGAGCATCACACCGTTATCCGTCAGCGACGAAGACTGATCGGGCCGGGTCGATCTTGCCGGCAGTCAGGGCTTCGGAATCAACGTATCCATGACGTGTTCGACGTACGCTTCGAACTCGTCATGGGCAAGCTTCGGGTGGTGCATCTGCAGACGCAGTTGCAGGAAGCCGACGTAGGCGGCGTAAGCGAGCCGCGCGCGATGCTGTGCATCGGTGCGCATCAGACCGGTCTGGCGGAACGATGCCGCGAGATAATCGAGACGGCGCTGCGAAACGCGCCCGATGACCGGCCCTACGGCAGGATGATCCAGCGCCTTCAACAGTTCGCTGTAGATCTTGTGGGGCTTCACTTCGTGCGCAACCATCTGGAACAGCGCGCGGAGGCGTTGACGCGGATCGGTGACGGCTTCGAGCTGACCGAATACGGTTTCCTGCTCGACCGCTTCCCAGCGTTCCAGCGCGGCGGACAGCAGCGCATCGCGTGAGGGAAAGTGCCAGTAGAAACTGCCTTTGGTCACGCCCAATCGCCTGGCGAGCGGCTCGACCGCAACGGCGGCGACGCCCTGTTCGGCAATCAGATCAAGAGCGGCCTGGGCCCAGTCATCGGCACTCAGGCGGGCGTTGCGTTCGGTTTTGATGGCGGCGTTCGTCATCTTCATAGTGTATCCATACGGAAGCGTTCGCAACAGTATCGTGTGACTGGGATCGCACCGCTGCCGCCGATTGTCATGCCGGCACATTGACATCTAGGAATCAAGCTATCCATACTTGAGCGTATGGAGCGACTCGCCGGTCGCCTCTTCACGGAAGTCCCGAACCCAACGCCGAGCCTGCCTCGCCGGAGCGTACCCATGAACATCGCCATTCAGTATCTGGCCCCTTTCCTCGCCCTGTTCTTCGTTGGCGCCTTCGCCGCATATCACCGCTTGCGTCTGGCGATCTGGGTCGCGATCACCGCCACTCTGCTTGCCGCCTGCTGGCTGCTGGGCGCGAACCAGACGGCCACACTGGTTGCCACCGGCATCCTGTTGCTGGTCGCAGTGCCGCTGCTGATTCCGGTGCTGCGCAAGAACGTGATCACCGCGCCGCTGCTGACGTTCTACACCAAGCTGCTGCCGCCGCTGTCGGATACCGAACGCACGGCGCTGGAATCGGGCACGGTCGGTTTCGAGGGTGAACTGTTCTCCGGCAAACCGGACTGGGACAAGCTGCTGTCGCTGCCGAAACCGGCGCTCAGCGCTGAAGAACAGGCCTACCTCGACGGCCCATGCGAAGATCTGTGCCGCATGACCAACGATTGGGACATCACCCATGTCCGCGCCGATCTGCCGCCGGAACTGTGGGATTACCTCAAGCAGCACAAGTTCTTCGGCCTGAACATTCCGAAGGAATACGGCGGCCTGGGTTTCTCGGCACTGATGAACCACAAGGTCATCCAGAAGCTCGCGCCATCCTCGTCCGTGGTCAGCTCCACCGTCGGCGTGCCCAACTCGCTCGGTCCGGCCGAACTGCTGATGCATTACGGCACCGATGAACAGAAACGACACTACCTGCCGCGTCTTGCCGACGGCCGCGAAATTCCGTGCTTTGCGCTGACCGGCCCGTTCGCCGGCTCCGACGCCACGTCCATTCCCGACTACGGCATCGTCGGCATGGGCGAGTGGAACGGCGCGAATGTCCTCGGTATCCGCCTGACGCTCAACAAGCGCTACATCACCCTCGCGCCGGTGGCGACCCTCATCGGCGTCGCGTTCCGCATGTATGACCCGAATGGCCTGCTCGGCGACAAGAAGGACATCGGCATCTCGCTGGCATTGGTGCCGCGCGATACCGCCGGCCTTGAGATCGGCCGCCGCCACTTCCCGCTGAATGCGCCGTTCCAGAACGGCCCGATCCGCGGCAAGGATGTGTTCGTGCCGCTGAGCCAGCTCATCGGCGGCGAAGAGTACGCCGGCCAGGGCTGGCGGATGCTGATGGAATGCCTGTCGATCGGCCGTTCGATCACGCTGCCTTCGACCGCCAGCGGCGGCGCCAAGATGGGCGCCATCGTCACCGGCGCTTATGCCCGCATCCGCAAGCAGTTCGGCCTGTCAGTCGGCCGCTTCGAAGGCGTCGAGGAAGCGCTGGCGCGCATCGCCGGCAAGGCCTACGCCACGAGTGCGCTCTCGGAAGCGACCGCCGCGGCAGTCGCACGCGGCGAGAACCCGGCGGTCCCCTCGACCATCTCCAAATACCACTGCACCGAGATGGGCCGTGAAGTCGCGCGCGACGTCATGGACATCCACGGCGGCAAGGGCATCATCCTCGGCCCGCGCAACTACGCTGGCCGCGCCTGGCAGGCCGCACCGATCGCGATCACGGTGGAAGGCGCCAACATCATGACCCGCAGCCTGATGATCTTCGGTCAGGGCGCGATCCTCTGCCACCCGTGGGTGATGAAAGAAATGAAGGCCGCGCAGCTCGAAAACCCGAGCGAGCGTCTGAACGAATTCGACAAGAACCTGTTCGGCCACATCAGCTACGCGATCTCCAACGCGGTGCGCGCCTGGTGGTTCGGGTTCACCGGTTCGCGCATCGGCACCGCGCCGGGTGGCGAATACACCCGCCGCTGCTATCGCAAGCTCAACCGTTATTCGGCAGCACTCGCGGTGATGGCCGATACCTCGATGCTGTTGCTGGGCGGCAAGCTGAAGTTCAAGGAATCGCTGTCGGGTCGCCTTGGCGACGTCCTCAGCCACCTGTACATCGCCAGTGCGATGCTCAAGCGATATGAAGATCAGGGCCGCCCCGTCGCCGACCACCCGTTTCTGGCCTGGGCGTTCCACGACGCGATCCACAAGATCGAACTGGCCCTGTCGGGTGCGCTGCGCAACTTCCCGATCCGTCCGGTCGGCTGGTTGCTCTGGGCGGTGATCTTCCCGTGGGGCCGTCGCGCTGAAGCCCCGAGCGACCGCTTGGGCCATCGCGCCGCCAGTCTGTTGATGACCCCGTGCGAGGCCCGCGACCGTCTCGCCGACGGCCTGTTCCTGGAAGCCTGCGAGAACAACCCGGCCGGCCGCGTGAACAGCTATCTCGCGAAGATGATCCTTGCCGAACCGGTCGAACGGAAGTTCCTCAAAGCCTTGAAGAACAGCGATATCGAAGCGCTGGATTTCAATGCCCAGCTTGACGAGGGCGTGCGCGAAGGCTGGATCACCGCCGACGAACGCAGGCAGCTGGAAGAACTGCGCGAAATGACGCTCGACACGATCATGGTCGACGACTTCGAATCGTGGGAGCTGCGTTCGGCCGGCTATGTCGAAGACAAGAAGGCTACAGCGCCCCGCGCCGCCGCCTGAGCCTGCCCACAGATCGACCATGCACCACCACGAACGGCGGGATTTCCCGCCGTTCGTATATCCGGACACCGGCCGATGACCAACAAGACCCTCGCCCTGTACCACCGCATGCTGCGCTGGCCCGCCGGCAACTGGGTGTTCACCCGCGCGATCTGCTTCAAGGCGCCCTACTTCGCCAGCATCTCGCCGCGCATCGAAGTACTGGAACCCGGCCGCTGCGAAGTGACGCTGCGGCATCGCCGCAAGGTCACCAACCACATCGGCACCGTCCATGCGATCGCACTTTGCAACATGGCTGAACTTGCCGGCGGCATGGTGACCGAAGTCAGCCTGCCGCCATCGATGCGCTGGATCCCGAAAGGCATGACCGTCGAATACGTGAAGAAAGCCCTCGGCACCATGCGTGCAGTCGCGACGCCATCGATCCCGGTCGTCGAGTCAAGCGAAGGTTACGCGCTGCCGGTGGAGGTAGTCGTCACCGACCCCAAAGGCGAGACCGTCTTCCGCGCGACGATCTCGATGTGGCTATCGCCGAAACGCTGACCGCTTTTTGTAGGAGCGACGCAAGTCGCGATGCTTGATCCGTCATCCCGAGCGCAGCGAGGGACCTGCTCAAACTGCTCTGCCGTGCATGCGGTACCGGAAGCTGCCCCGCGCAGATTAAGCAAGCTGCCGGCGCTGCGCGCCACCTTCTCCCCGCTACTCGGGGAGAAGGAAAAACACATCAATTCTGGGGGCTGCGCGAGCCGCGATACTTTTGGAGTGCTATCCCGAACACAGCGCACACCATCAGCGCATTAACACCACTGCCGCGATCGCCGCCAGCGCCGGCACGCCCTGGACATAAAAGATCCGCTTGCTGACGGTATAGGCGCCATACAGTGCGGCAATCACCACGCAAGTGAGAAAGAACAGCGCGACATCAGTTTTGTCCGCGAACGCGGCCCAGAGCAGGCCGGCGGCGAGAAACCCGTTGTAAAGCCCTTGATTGGCGGCGAGCACCTTGGTGATCTCAGCCTTCTCGGGTGTATTGCGGAAGACTTTCATGCCGAGCGGCTTGGTCCACAGGAACATTTCGAGGACGAGAAAATAAACATGCAGCAGTGCGACGAGCACGATGAGTGAGACGGCGAGAATCGGCATGAGAACGCTCCTTGAGTAATGGATTCAGCTTACGTCGCCACGGCCCTCGCTGCGACATTCAAACCGAAGCGGCGGCGGGTATCGCCGCCTCGGCGGATGCGTGTTCGCGTTCGATACGACGGGCGAGCCGCCAACCAAGCACGCCCGAGGCGAATGCCGACACGACATTCACCGCAGCGAAGCCGAGACTCGCGACGCCCAATGCACGCAGGCCGTTCATCGCGGTCGCCACCGCCATATCGCCGAAGCGCCAGACGGCGGTGTCGACGGCATTCTTGCCCTTGTAGCGCAGGCTGCGCGGCACAAGCGCGAACAAGCTTTCGCGCGCAGGACCAAGCGCACCGTAAGCGAGACCGCGACTCACCACCAGCGCCACCGCGACCCAAGGCAATGGCCCGATCGCCAGCGCATGCGGGTCGGCGACCACGATCACCAGCAGCATCACCAGCACCGTGGCGCCAGCATGCAGCGCGATCGCGGGCGCGGCACCGAAACGGATGAGCAGCGGACGAGTGATGAAGATCTGGGTGATGATCACGAACAGATTGGTCGTCAGGTCGAGCCTGGCGGCGAACTGGGTGCGCGCGATTGCATCGACGAACGTGGCTTTCGAATAGTCGACCACCAACGCGTAATTGACCGTGCCGATGCAGTCACCGAGCAGCATCAGAACGGCCATGGTCCGCATCACCGGACTGGCGACGATCTGCTTGAGACCATCGAACATGCCGCCGCCGACCGCCGCACCCTGCCCAGCCTCATGCCGGCGCCCGCCGTGGACGTTGGCCCAGCGCCCGAGCATGACCGCGC
>JBGSID010000338.1:0-5912 GCA_041751895.1 Lysobacteraceae bacterium
CCGCATCTCCGACGGTCGCGGCGGCGCGGGTTCCGGCGCCCAGCGTTTCGCCCCCCTCAACAGCTGGCCGGACAACGGCAATCTCGACAAGGCCCGACGGCTGCTCTGGCCGATCAAGCAGAAGTACGGCCGCCGGATCTCCTGGGCCGACCTCATGATCCTGGCCGGCAACGTCGCGCTGGAATCGATGGGCTTCAAGACCTTCGGCTTCGCCGGTGGCCGCCCGGACATCTGGGAGCCCGAAAAAGACATCAACTGGGGTGCCGAGGCCGAATGGCTGGCGACCAGCGACAAGGCCAACAGCCGCTACTCCGGCGATCGCCAACTGGCGAACCCGCTGGGAGCCGTGCAGATGGGCCTGATCTACGTGAACCCGGAAGGCCCGGACGGCAACCCGGACCCGGTCGCCTCCGGCCGCGACGTGCGCGAGACCTTCGCGCGCATGGCAATGGACGACGAAGAAACCGTCGCCCTCGTCGCCGGCGGCCACACCTTCGGCAAGGCGCACGGCGCGGGCGATCCGAAACTCGTCGGTGCGGAACCCGAAGGCGGCACGATCGAACAGCAGGGTCTGGGCTGGGCCAGTGCCTTCGACAGCGGCAAGGGCATCCACGCCACCACCAGCGGCATCGAAGGCGCGTGGAAACCCAACCCCACCACCTGGGACAACGGCTACTTCGACGTGCTGTTCGGCAACGAATGGGTGCTGACCAAGAGCCCGGCCGGCGCGCATCAATGGACACCGAAGGATCCACGGCCGGAGCAGATGATTCCCGACGCACATGACCCAAGCATCAAGCACCCGCCGATGATGACCACGGCCGATCTGTCGATGCGCATGGATCCGGCCTACGAAAAAATCTCGCGCCGCTTCCACGCCGACCCCGCCGCCTTTGCCGATGCCTTCGCCCGCGCCTGGTTCAAGCTCACGCACCGCGACATGGGCCCACTCGCCCGCTACCTCGGACCGCTGGTGCCGAAGGAAGAACTGATCTGGCAGGATCCGGTCCCGGCCGTCGACCATCCCTTGATCGATGCGCAGGACATCGCCGCCCTGAAGACGAAGGTGCTCGCGTCTGATCTGTCGATCCCGCAACTGGTCAACACCGCCTGGGCCTCGGCATCGACCTTCCGCGGCAGCGACAAACGCGGCGGCGCGAACGGCGCACGCATCCGACTCGCGCCGCAGAAGGATTGGGACGCCAATCAGCCGGCAGCACTGGCGAACGTGCTCGCAACGCTGGAAAGCATCCAGACCGCATTCAACGCTGCGCAGACCGGTGGAAAGAAGGTCTCGCTGGCCGATCTGATCGTCCTCGGCGGCTGTGCGGCTGTCGAAGCTGCGGCGAAGAAAGCGGGCCATGACGTAATGGTGCCGTTCAACCCGGGCCGCACGGACGCCTCGCAGGCGCAGACCGATGTCGAGGCATTCGCACCGCTGGAACCGAGGGCCGACGGGTTTCGCAACTACGTCAAGACAGGCCTCGAAAGCGCGCAGGCCGAACTGCTGGTCGACAAGGCGCAGTTGCTGGGGCTGACCGCACCGGAAATGACTGTTTTGATCGGCGGCCTGCGCGCGCTGGATGCGAATGTCGGACAGGCCAAACACGGTGTCTTCACCGATCGCCCCGGCACGTTAACCAACGATTTCTTCGTCAACCTGCTCGAAATGCGCACGCAATGGCGGAAGTCAGGCACCGAAGGCGTACTGGAAGGCCACGACCGCGCAACCGGCGAACTCAAATGGACCGGCACCGTCGTCGATCTCGTGTTCGGATCGAATTCGCAGCTGCGGGCGCTCGCGGAAGTCTATGCGTCAGCGGATTCGCAGGAGGACTTCGTGCGCGACTTCGTGTCGGTCTGGAACAAGGTGATGAACCTGGATCGTTTCGACCTGACGTGATCGCGAAAGGACGGGGCGTCGAGGTCCTGTCACGAGGCGTCTCGACCTGGTTACGCATGATTCCGGGCCGGGTCGAGATGAGTCCAGACTCTGAACAGCAAATCTTGCCCCTTTCCCTCTGGATACACAGTGATGCTGGTGGTTCGCACTTCGCCAATCCTGCTGCCAATTCTCCTGCCATTTCTCCTGAATCGGCCAGACGGCACAGGCTGAACCCCGCCGGGGCATCCGCTTCCATACCCTTCCGGATGCGGTATAAAGACCTGCCCCGGGTCGGATCGCATGGACCCGGGCCACGACAACTAGAGACACGCCCTGGGAGGGGAAAGATGCGCATCAAAACGTTCATGACAGTGCTCGCGCTGCCGATTCTGGCTTCCGCGTTCGTCGCGTCGGCCCAGAATGATTCACCGGCCGGCCGCTGGAAAACCTACGACGAAGACACCGGCAAGCCGCGTCTCATCGTCGATATCTACGAAGCGAAAGGCGGTACCTACGCTGCCAAAGTGATTGAAACGCTCTATCAGCCGAATGCGGTCTGCAACGATTGCACCGGCGCGAACAAAGGCAAACCGGTGACCGGCATGGTCATCATGTGGGGTCAGAAGCCCCAGGCAGGCGGCGAATACGACGGCGGCTCGGTGCTGAAGTTGTCGAACGGCAAGACCTACAAGTCGAAAGCGCGTCTGTTCGACAACGGCAACAAATTCGAGGTGTCGGGCTGCGTGAGCTTCATCTGCAAGCACCAGACCTGGACCCGCGAGAACTGATCCGTCTCGTCTGAATCGCCAAGCGCCTTTCGACGATTCACCTGCGGCCCGCGATCGGAAACGATGCGCGGGCCGTTTTCATTTGCGGCTTCTGATCGCCGCATTCACTGCAGCCCGCACACCATGACCAGACTCTCCATTGCCGCATTCGCCTTGCTCTGCCTGTTGCCATTGAGCAGCTGGGCGCAAAATACCCCCGTCGGCCGTTGGCGCAGCATCGACGACGCCACCGGCAAGCCCAAAGCGGTGATCGAAGTCTCCGAGGCCGGCAACGGCACGCTCTCGGCGAAGATCATCCAGTTGATCGATACCAGCGACGGCCCGAACCCACTCTGCGACGACTGCAGCGGCGCGCGGCACAACCAACCGATCCTCGGTATGACCATCGCCTGGGGCCTCAAACAAGAGGGCAAGCTTTGGGGCGGCGGCCGGATTCTCGACCCGGAAAACGGCAAGGAATATTCGGTAAAGATGACGCCGATCGCTGGCGGCAAACAGTTGGAAGTCCGTGGCTTTCTCGGTTTCGCCCTGCTCGGACGCACCCAGACCTGGCTGAGGGAGTCGCCATAGCCGCACATGCGATAATCGCCGGCCGCTTCCCACGTCCGGTCTCCACGCGCCCATGCTCCCTCCCGCGCCCCGTTCTGCACTCGTCACCAACGCCCTGCCCTACGCCAACGGCCAGATCCACCTCGGCCATCTGGTCGGCTATATCCAGGCCGACATCTGGGTGCGGGCACGGCGCATGTCGGGCGACATCGTCCACTTCGTCTGCGCGGACGATACCCACGGCACACCGATCATGCTGGCAGCCGAGAAGGCCGGCACCACGCCGGAAGCCTTCATCGCCGACATCCAGGCCGCGCATGTGCGCGATTTCGCCGCCTTCGGCGTGGTCTACGACCACTACGACTCCACCCATTCCGCCGGCAATCGTGCGCTGACCGAAGCGATCTACACGCAGCTCGAAGCCAACGGCCACATCGGCCGACGCCTGGTCAATCAGTTCTACGACCCTGCCAAGGGCATGTTCCTGCCCGACCGCTACATCAAGGGCATCTGCCCGAACTGCGGCACGCCCGACCAGTACGGCGACAACTGCGAACATTGTGGCGCGACCTACGCGCCGACCGATCTGAAAGAACCGCGCTCGGTCATCAGCGGCGCCACGCCGGAGATGCGCGAGTCCGAGCACTTCTTCTTCGAACTCGGGCAGTTCGATGGCTTCCTGCGCGAATGGCTGGCCGGCGACGTGATGGTGCCGGGCATGAAGGCCAAGCTGCAGGAGTGGCTGGATTCCGACGGCGGCCTGCGCCCGTGGGACATCTCCCGCGACGCGCCGTACTTCGGGTTCGAGATCCCCGGCCAGCCCGGAAAATATTTCTACGTATGGCTCGACGCCCCGATCGGCTACCTCAGCAGCTTCAAGGCGCTGTGCGAAGCCAAGGGCTACGACTTCGACGCCTTCACGAAGCCCGGCAGCGATGCCGAGCTGCATCACTTCATCGGCAAGGACATCGTGAATTTCCACGGGTTGTTCTGGCCGTCGGTATTGAAGGGCTCGGGGTTCCGTACGCCGACGCGGTTGCATGTGAACGGTTATCTCACCGTCGACGGCGCGAAGATGTCGAAATCACGCGGCACGTTCGTGATGGCTAAAACCTATCTTGATGCGGGCCTGCCGCCGGAGGCGCTGCGCTATTACTACGCGGCAAAATCGTCGGGCGGTGTAGACGATCTGGATTTGAATCTGACCGACTTCGTTGCGCGGGTGAACAGCGATATCGTTGGCAAGTTCGTCAATATCGCCAGCCGCTGCGCCGGTTTCATCGGCAAACATTTCGACGGACGTCTCGGTACCACGCTCGAAGCCGGTCGTGGTGTCGAGCTGTACGCGGCCACGCTCGCCCGCCGCGAAGCCATTGTTGTCGCGTACGAGGCCAACAATCCTGCCGCTGCGTTGCGCAACCTGATGGAAGCCTGCGATCTCGCCAACGCCTACGTTGCCGACAGCGCGCCGTGGCAACTCGCCAAACAGTTGGAGACCGCACCGGAAACGCGCGAGCGCCTGCATGCCGTCTGCACTACGGCGCTGAATCTGTTCCGGCTGCTCGCGACCTATCTCAAGCCGGTGCTGCCGCAGGTCTGCGCGCAGGCGGAGATGTTCCTTGTTGCGCCTGTCTTGCACTGGAACGATCTCGATGCACCGCTGCTCGATCATGCGATCCAGACTTACAGCGCCCTCTTCACCCGAATCGACCCGAAACAGATCGACGCCATGACAGAAGCCTCCAAAGACACCATGACCGCGCCTGCAGCAGCACCGACTGTAGGAGCGGCGCAAGCCGCGAAGCCCGCAGACTCCAAAGCAAAGATCGCGGCTTCCGCCGCTCCTACAAAAGCAGAAGCATCCGAGCCAGCGAAAAGCGAATTCATCGGCATGGACGACTTCTCCAAGCTCGATCTGCGCATCGGCAAGGTGCTGGCCTGCGAATTCGTCGAAGGCTCGGACAAGCTGCTGCGCTTTGAGCTTGATGCAGGGGAACTCGGCAAGCGTCAGATTTTCTCCGGTATCCGCGCCAGCTATAGCGAACCGGAAAAACTGGTTGGCCGCAATGTCGTGTTCATCGCCAATCTCGCGCCGCGCAAGATGCGCTTCGGCGTGAGCGAGGGGATGATCCTGTCTGCCGGTTTCGACGGTGGCGCGCTGGCCCTGCTCGATGCCGACAGCGGCGCCGAGCCCGGCATGCCGGTCCGCTGACCTGTAGAGATGGCGATGCGTACCGATGTCTGCAATCGTTCGCCAGCGATCGCGTTGATGATGGTCTTGATCGCGATGCTCGCCGCTGGCTGTGCCGGCAGCAATACAGCATCAGAAGAGCCATCTCAGACACCAGTGCCTCGCCTGATCGGCGGCGATCGCGACGCACACGGCTGCCTCGCGCCCGCAGGTTACATGTGGTGCGCACGCGAACGGGCCTGCGTGCGGCCGTGGTAACTGGCGAAACAAGCGCAGTTCGACAACACCGCTGAAGGATTCGCGGCGTACTGCTCGGCAGCGGACAGCACCACAACGCCGTGAGCGTCGATCTCGTCGAACGCCTCGACCGCCTGCTGCCGCAGACCCAATGCGGGCAATGCGGTTTCGCGGGCTGTCGACCGTATGCAGAAGCGATGTCACGCGGCGAAGCCGGCGTCGATCATTGCCCGCCCGGCGGCGATGCCGGCGCACGCGCGCT
>JBGSID010000339.1:0-2768 GCA_041751895.1 Lysobacteraceae bacterium
GGCCGTCCCAGTCACGGCGTGGCGGAGGAGGCCGATCGAATGGCCGCCGGTCGGGCGTGTTGTCCCGCCGGCCCTGCCATCGAGGGCGTGGGGGCAGCGGACGATCCTGCGGAGGCGGCGGATTCTCCTCGCCCGCATCAACGTCCGGCAGTGGTTGACGCGCCGGTGTCGGCAGACCAAGTGTCTGCAGCAGCGCCGGTGTATTGCCAGCGATCAAACTCCAATCGTCCTGCGCATCGTGTGCGGCGACCAGGGCTGGGGCGGCTTCGCTGATGGTTTCCAGCTCCAACTGGTTCACATAGCCCAGGAAGCCGCGCTGGAAGCCGCCGATCTGGAACGCCGCGAACGCCAGGAGTGCGACGCCGCTCAGCGCGGCGAAGGCAAGGAACAGGCGATGCCAGAGACGGAACGGCATGGTGTCGAGAGATGGGGTCGAGAGAACGGGCGAAACCGCAGAGTCGACACCATAGCCAGATTGTCCTTGCAGCGGAATCATGGCGATCAGGCTCCACGATTTCTCCATGATTGCTCCACTTTCGCTGCGTATTCGGGGTCTAGCCTGACTTCACCGGAATCCCCGGGCATTCACTCATCGGAGTCGTCCATGTCGTCCATATCCCGCAAAGGCTTGCCTGCTGCCGCGTTGTTCTCGGCGGTCATGATGATGTCGTCGCTGGTCAATGCCGCGCCGCCTCCGCCCGGTGCAGACGGTTGCGCCGGGGCGCCGGGAGCGCCTTCGGAGCGCCGTGGTCCGCCATCGGATCGCAAAGGTCCGCCGATCGAAGCATTGACGGCCGAGCTCGGCCTCACCGCCAAACAGTCCGAAGCGTTCGATACCCTGCTGCGCGAGCGTCACCAAGCGATGCAGGCCATGCGCCAGCGCGCCGAGGAACAGCGCGATGCCGCCATGCAGGCCTCGGACGAACGCATTCTGAAAGTGCTCAGTCCGATGCAGTTCGGCAAGTTCAAGGCATGGGAAGCCAGCCATCGTCCGCCGCACGGTCCGGGTGGTCCCGAGGGTGGCCGCCGTCCACCGCCGGAAGGCGAAGGCCGCCCCGATCCACGGGAGGGTTGAGCCATGCGCACGGGCACCCGGAAGGTCGCCGTACTCGTTGTGCTGGCACTGTCGGTATCCATGGTGCTGCCGTCGCTGTCGGCGCCGATACGGGACCGTCATGCGGTGCGCAGCGTCGTCAAGCGCTCTGCGGCCCGCCCGATCAGCCGACCGGATCAGGCGCTGCTGATGCCCACCACGGATTTCGGCGCACCCTTGCTGAATCTGACGCCCGAACAGCTGACGATGTTTGCGACCGGGCTGAATGCGTTCACCGCGAACGAGTCCCCGGCTTCGGGGCTCGGGCCGATCTTCAACAACCGCTCCTGCGTGGCCTGCCATGCCCAGGCTGCGGTCGGCGGTGGCTCGGGTGTCCGTGTCACCCGGTTCGGGCGGCTCGTAAACGGTGCGTTCGATCCGATGACGAGCCTTGGCGGCTCCCTGTTGCAGTTGAATTCGATCGATCCGCTGATCCGCGAAACCGTACCGACCTCGGCAACCGTCGTGGCCCAGCGCCAATCCACGCCGATGTTCGGCATGGGACTGGTCGAAGCCATTCCGGACGAGACCATCCTCGCCAACGCCGCACGCCAACAGAGCCTTGGTCTCAACGGCGTGCCGTCGCTGGTGGTCGATGTGGTCAGCGGCAAGACCCGGGTCGGGCGATTCGGCTGGAAAGCGCAATTGGCGACGATCCTGGCGTTCTCCGGTGATGCCTTCCTCAATGAAATGGGCATCACCAATCGGCTGTTTCCGCAGGAGAATGCGCCAAACGGCAACACGACGCTGCTGGCCCAGTTCGACCGTGTGAGTGATCCGGAAGACAGGTCCGATCCGGTGAGCGGCAAGTCGGCGATCGATACCACGACCGACTTCATGCGTCTGCTCGCACCTCCGCCGCTGTTGACCTTCACCCAGACTGCGCTGCAGGGAAGCACGGTCTTTGCACTGACCGGCTGCAGCGGTTGCCACATGCCGCAGATGATGACCGGGCCGAACGATATCCAGGCCCTGAATTTCAAGGAAGTAAATCTGTATTCCGACCTGTTGCTGCACGATATGGGCAGCCTCGGCGACGGGATCGTACAGGGCACCGCCGGTGCGAACGACATGAAGACGCAGCCGTTGTGGGGATTGCGCGCGAGTGCACCGTATCTGCACGATGGCCGGGCGCTGACCGTGGACGCTGCCATCCAGGCGCATGATGGCGAGGCATTGGCGTCGCGCAATCTCTATCGCCAGTTGACTGCGACGGAGCGTCAGCAGTTGCTTGAGTTTCTCAACACGATCTGATGACGAAGCTTCGTGGCCCGTGTCCCGCGAAGCGGGATGCGGGAGGCGTCGCGGATGTCGTGTTCCCGGATGTCTTTGACATCCGGGCTACGGAATCGAGCGACAACAGTGGCTGGTGTCTCAATACGATTTGACTGAGGAGGTTGCGCCGGCGTGCATCATGCGGCGTTGCCCAACGATGCCGCGAAATGTGCGATGGCAGCAGCACACGTTTCCGTGCGGGTTTGCAACAACAGGTGCGGACCGTCGAGCGCGATCTGTCGCGCATCGTCGATACCTTCGATCAACTGACGACTGGCGCCCGCGCGCAGCAGCCGGTCCTGATTCGCTTTCAGCGACAGTGTCGGTACCGCGATACGCGCGAGGCGATCGGACACGTCGATGCGCATCGCGGCGGCGGCGCGGGCGCGCTGGACCGCTG
>JBGSID010000340.1:0-40679 GCA_041751895.1 Lysobacteraceae bacterium
GCTGCTGCGCCACCGGCCCCCGCGCCGGTACACGTCAGTATCGGCCGCGTCGAAATCCGAAGTCTGACGTCCGCCGCTGCACCGGCAGCCAGTCGCAGCACGACATCCAAGCCGCAGCTCGGCCTCGATGAATATCTGCAACAGCGTCATGGGAGCGGACGATGAGCAATGCGCTCGCTATTGCCGCCGTCACTGCCGCGCTGAAAGACCTGATCGGTAACGGTTTGCTGGGCCTCGATCTGTCGTCGATCGGCAGCGTCACTGTCAGTGCATTGCCGCCGGACAGGATCGCCACCGGCCAGGCCGAACCGAATCAGCTCAATCTGTTCCTCTATCAGATCACGCCCAATAGCGGTTGGCGGAATCGTTCGCTGCCCACGCGCGACAGCGGCGGGGCGCGCATTGGCAATCCGCCGCTGGCGCTCGATCTGCACTACATGCTCACCGCATACGGTTCGCAGGATCTCAGCGCCGAAGCGCTGCTCGGTTTCGCGATGCAGTTTCTGCACGAAACGCCGATGTTGAGCCGCGCGCAACTGCGCACGGTGCTGGGTCCGCCGACGCCGCCATTCGGGAATCTGTCTGCGTTGAGTCTCGCCGACCAGGTCGAGTGGCTGAAAATCTCGCCGCAGTTCCTCGGCGCCGAAGAACTGTCGAAACTGTGGACCGCGATGCAGGCCCGCTATCGGCCTTCGATGGCATATCAAGTATCAGTGGTGCTAATCGAATCGGACACGCCGACGCGCGCCGCGTTGCCTGTGCTCAAGCGCGGCAGCGGAGATCGCGGACCGGTTGCGTTGGCTGATCGTGGCCCGAGCCTCAGCAACGCACGGCCGATCATCTCCGATCTGTTGCCGGCCGCGCGTCTCGGCGATGCATTGCTGCTGACCGGCAGTCAACTGCGGACCGAGGGCGTCAGCGCGATCTTCGAGAACGACCGCACCGGCAGCCGTCAAACACTGTTGGCGAGTGCTGGCTCCAGTGTTCGCGAACTTCGCGTGCAACTGCCGGACGTTGCCGATGCCGGTGCGATGGCGGCATGGGGGATCGGTGTGTACGCGATCCGTTTGCATAGTGATGTCCCGGGTCTGCCAGCGATGTACAGCAACGCGGTGCCATTGGCGTTGTCGCCGCTGAT
Source organism: Lysobacteraceae bacterium (assembly GCA_041751895.1). Lineage (GTDB taxonomy): Bacteria > Pseudomonadota > Gammaproteobacteria > Xanthomonadales > Xanthomonadaceae > Lysobacter_I. The sequence goes on from JBGSID010000340.1 coordinate 1,139, forward strand.
CGTGGTCAGTCCACTGGCTGCCTCAATAGGTGATATCGCAGTGAGCATCGAGTGCAGACCGCGCCTGCATCCTGTGCAACATGCAGGTGCGCGCTTGCTCTTCGGGACGACAGAAATCGCGCCTGATGCCGTCGATACGCCGTTGGACGAGAGCCAACCGACGACCCTGAGTTTCACGGTGCGTGATGCGGTCACGGGCAGCTATCCGATCCGGCTGCGTGTGGACGGTATCGACAGCCTGCCGATACAGATCGCGCCGAATACGGGCGACTTCGATTTCGATCCTCAGCAAACGGTGATCGTCACGTGAGCACGGCGCCTGACATGCGCGATGCCGCCCACACCGGTCTTGATCGGTGGGCCGAGGACAACAACCGCTACCTTGCGGCCTCGTTGCATTGGCTGCGTTTGCGGCTGCGGCAGATGGCGCCTTCGACAACCGCAGCGACGACGGTCACTGAAGCCGTGCCTGTCCCTGCTGCATCGACACCTGCGCGCGGCTGGTTCGGGCGCAAGGACGCCAATGCACCTGCACAGGGATCGGTGATACCGCAGTTGACGCATCAGGTGCCAGCACACGCCGATCTTCTGAACGCCGCTGCTGCGGAACGCGCAAGCGCGTCGCTAGCGGAACCTGCACCGGCCCTGCTGCTGATGGCCGAGCGTCTTGGTCTGGGTGCATTTGAAACCGACGTTCTGTTGCTGTGTGCGGCGATGGAGCTGGATCCGTCGATTCCGGCATTGATCTCTGCCGCACAGGGCGGTGGCGGCCATCCAAGTTTCGCATTGGCGCTGCAGTTGTTCGACGAGCCCGTATGGGATGCGTTGGCACCGCAGCGGCCGTTGCGCCATTTGCGGCTGCTCGACATCAATCAGCCCGGTGCGACGCCACTGACGGCGGCCGCACTGCGGGCCGACGAGCGCATCGTCAACGCCATCAAGGGTCTGAACCTGATGGACGAACGCTTGACCGCACTGGTCAAACGCTGTGATTCGCTGCCGCCGATCGCGCCATCGCAGGCCGGCAACGTGGAGGCCGCCATCGAAGTCCTGCGGACCGCGAGCGGTGAAATGGCGCTTCCGATCATGCAGTTGCTCGGTCGTGATCGTGGCAGTCGCTTCGCGGTCGCTGCGCACGCCAGCACGGCGCTTGGGCGGCATCTGTACCAGATCGCGCTGGAATCGTTACCGACACAGCGCGCCGAGATCGAGACCTTCGCCAGATTGTGGCAGCGTGAAAGCTTCATGCTGCCGGTTTCGCTCTATATCGAAGCGGAGGATCTCGACGCCGTCGGCGCAGACATCGCGTCGGCACTGCACATGTTGCTTGGCCACCCGCTCGGCATGGTGTTCGTCGGCCTGCGTGAAGCGCCGCTACGCCTGGGTGCGACACAGTGGACCGGCGAAGTGGCGCTGCCGTCGGCAGCGGAACAGCATGCCGCTTGGTACGAAGCGCTGCCGTCGGCGCTGGAAGAACAGGAGCGCGAACATCAGGCCACGGCGCTTTCCGGGCATTTTCAACTGAACATCGAACAGATCCACAGCATCGCAGCGAGTGCAAGTACGCGCGTGACCGACGCATGGCATGTTTGTCGCGATCTGTCGCTGTCGCGCCTCGACACTTTGGCGCAGCGTCTGGAGCCGAAAGCGCGTTGGGAAGATCTGGTGCTGGGCGAAGAAGCCACGACATTGCTGCGGCAGATCGCGGGACAGGTACACGAACGGCATCGTGTCTACCAGGAATGGGGCTATGCCGAACGGATGAATCGTGGGCTCGGAATCAGCGCATTGTTCGCAGGTGAAAGCGGTACCGGCAAGACCATGGCCGCTGAAGTCATTGCCAATGAATTGCGTCTGCATCTGTTCCGGATCGACCTGTCGTCGGTGGTCAGCAAGTACATTGGTGAGACCGAGAAGAATCTGCGCCGTCTGTTCGACGCCGCCGAGCAGGGCGGCGCGATTCTCTTCTTCGATGAAGCCGATGCACTGTTCGGCAAACGCAGCGAAGTGAAGGATAGTCACGACCGCTACGCCAACATCGAAATCAATTATCTGCTGCAGCGGATGGAAGCCTTCTCCGGGCTGGCGATCCTCGCTACCAACATGAAATCCGCACTCGACACCGCATTCATGCGTCGGCTGCGTTTTGTCGTCAATTTTCAGTTTCCCGGTCCGGTCGAGCGTGCGCGCATGTGGCGCAATGCACTGGCACCGGGTGTGCCTCGCGAGGATCTCGACTACGATCGACTCGCGCGTTTCGGTCTCTCCGGAGGCAATATCCACAGCGTCGCGCTGAATGCCGCGTTCGCTGCTGCCGGCAACGGCGGCACGGTATCGATGCCGTTGCTGATGGGCGCGGTGCGCACGGAATTGAGAAAGCTCGAAAAGCCGGTCAACGAGGCGGAGTTTAGATGAGCACGCGCATGCCGATCTCGTCGAATGCCGCTTTGCGTGCGGAGCCATGCGTAGAATCGGGAGCGAGGCCGCGTATGGCTTCAGTGCGCCAGCCAGAAACGGCGCCAGGCGCAGTGCGGCTTTCGATCGAACAGCTGCGCATCGAGGGCTTGAATCTGACTTCGCGACAGGGCATGCATCTGCAGCATGCCGTCGAATGCGAACTCGTACGCTTGTTGCAAGCGCAGCCGATGTCATTGCGCGGCGGTGCGATCACCAGGCTGCGTGCACCCTCCTTGAGCTCAGCCCAGGAGGCGGATCCCGATGCGTTGGGCATCGAGATCGCGCGCAGTCTGTTCGCCGCGATGCGGGATGACGTCTCTGGACGTGGGCGATGAGCGTACGCACGGCCATAGCCCGCAATGTCACGCAGGCGCCCGCGAGCGAGACCGGCGGCACGGCAACGGTCGCGCAGCAGCCGCAAGTCAGGTCATATCGCCAGCCGGCGGCCCATGGTGATTTCGCACGTGTCGCAGTGAGCCCGGCGAACCTTATGCGTGGTTTGAACAGTGGTTTGAATAGTGGTTTGAACACACGGGCCAGCGACGAACGCGCCGCTGATGCCATTGCCGAACAAGCCACAAGCATTGCCGTGCCGAAATCACGCCAAGAGCGTCACGCGCCCTTGACTGCGTTGTTCGCGCCGAGGGTCGCCGAAACAGCCGCGCGATCAGCAGGGTATGCGCTCGACAGCGGCATCCGTGAGGAAATGGAAGCGGGCATCGGTACTGATTTCGATCATGTGCGTGTACACACCGGTCCGGAGGCCAGCCGTGCTGCGGCCGCACTGTCTTCACGCGCGTTCGCGTTCGGCCAGCACATCGTATTCGGCGCCGGTCAGTACAACACCTCCCATAGTGTCGGCAGGCATCTGCTTGCGCACGAACTCGCGCATACGGCGCAGCAGCGGGCAGGCGATGGCACGATGGTGCAACTTGATGCCGTCGACGACATTGAGGACAAACTCTCGTACGGTCTATTCGATTGGGCAATCCGCGATGGCGAGGCCATCGATTCCCTGGCGCTGCTCGCGGCGATGACTGACGCCAAATTGTCTGCTGCCTTGAATCAGCTGGGCGCGAAATACATCGAGCGGTTACTGGACAATCTGCCGGATTCGGCCAAGAGCGGCGAAAGCTATCAGCGTGTGCTTGCCGCGATCGGTACCGCTCGAACCATGAATTACGCGAGCGAACAATTGGAATATGGATTGTTCGATTGGGCGATCACCGATGCCGAGGCATCTCGCGTTTTCAATCTCTTTACCAATTTGCCGGCAACAGAGCGTACGGCCTTTCTTGTTGGATTGAACAAGGTCGACCGCTTGGGACGACTTCTTGGCAACGCCACGGTCGGGCATTTCAGCATGCATATCGATCCTTGGCTGAAGACCTTGACGCAGGGTGCACTGACACCTGAACAGCGTGGCGTCGTGCGTGCGATTGTCGAGGAAGCGCCAGACAGTCCCATTGAAACCCTGATGCTGGCGACCAAGGCCCGTTACGACGTTGATATCGGCAGTACCCACATCGCAGAGCCTGGAATGACTGCGGTGGATTGGAAAGCAGGACGGCTTCGTGAGACCTATCTGATCCTCGATCACCTGCCGGATGCGCACGTCTCCAAGAACGATATGCTGCGCCGCTTCGGTCAGTTCAGCGAGCCACAGACGGTGACTGCTGGCGGCGGCACCCAAATTACCGGTGGCGTCTACAGCAGTGGACAGAAAGAGCTGGCGATCAATGCCGAAGAACTGAAACGAGCCGTCAGGCAGCAAGACAATACGATTCAATTCGAGTCGCTATCCGATGCTGAAAGCAGCGAGTTCCTGAGCAATAGTGTGCTGCATGAAACCGGCCATTCAGTGGACGCGCAAATGGGCTGGAGTAAGAGTGCCGAGCCTGCTCTTCCCGAGCGTGGCGGGTGGAAAGATTACAAACAGGATTTCAGGCTCTGTGCGACCGACATGGTCGACGATGCCAGTGGCGCGATCAAGAACAAGCTCAATGCCGCGCAGCGCGCGGATGTCATCGCTGACATCGCCAGTGCGATGAGTTCACGCAATGTCGCGTCACTCGAAAATTCGATTCGTGCCCGTCCCTGGTTTGCAGCGTTGCCCGTAACGACGCAGACCGAGGCGATTCAAGACAAGGCACTGCATGCTGTCGGCGTCGGCTTGAGTGGCGCATGGAATCTGCCCGATGGTGGTGACCATCTCGACACGCATGTGTATCAGGATCCGCTCTACGACATACGCTGGGTCCGTTATGAGCATCAAGCTCGCAGCCGCATGTTGCGCGATTATCAATTCCGCGACATCGGCGAATGGTTCGCCGAATGCTACGCCTGGTATTACACCCCGGATAAAAGAGGAAAAGGCGCCAAGCTCTACGACAAGGATCGGAACACGAAACTGTATTTTGATACGACAGTCGACAAGCTTGCAGCCTCGCGATGAAAGATGTCAGCGCCCGTCTGTCTATTGCCGATCTTCGATCCGTCTATGACCGTTGCATAGCAAAGACTGCGGTCAATGGCGCGAGCCTGTCGATGTCTGGCTGTGATGATATCTCTGGCGTCGGCAGTCTGGAAATGGTCGAGATCACTCCAATCGCTATCGTTTCTTACGGGGCGTCGGCATGAGCACAAGAAAGCCGCTCGGTTTCACGGAAGCCTCCGCATCGCGCCCATTGATGGGCGCGGCGATCGCGAAGATGGGTGTGCACAAGTCTGGCATGCCATTGGACGACACGGTGCGCGCCAGCATTGAGCCGTTGCTTGGCAGTGACTTCTCCAATGTTCGTGTCCACACCGATGCGGATGCCGCTGCGTCTGCGCAGGCACTGGGGGCGGCGGCGTATACCGCAGGCAATTCGATTGCGTTCGCGCCAGGCCGCTATCAGCCGAATTCTGGAGAAGGCAGGAAGTTGCTGGCGCACGAGCTGGCGCATGTCGCGCAACCTGTCGCGAGTGGTGCTGAAGTCTTCAGTCAGCCGGGTGATCCCGGCGAGCGCGATGCGGATCGTGTGGCTGATCGCGTCGCTGCAGGTGGCATTGCGCAACCCGCCGTAGCCGCGAGCGGGATGATTCAACGGCAATCGCTGCCGGGTATGGATGCCCTACCGCCACTGCGCGGCAGTGATGGTCTGCTCGACAATGCGCCACCGTTTCTGGCGTCGGCGTTCGGCTCGACCACATTGGAGGGCTTCGAGACGGGTAAATCCGAATTGAAACCCAGTCACCAGACGCAGCTGGAATCGACCGCGCACAATATCATCGTGCTGATGAAGCAGTATCCGCTTTCGACGATCCGCATCGTCGGTCATGCCGATACCGTCGGTGGCGATGAAAGCAATCTGGCATTGGGTGAAACACGTGCCGCAGTCGTGAAGCAGGCACTGGTGGACCTTGGGCTCAGAGAAGATCTGATACAGATGTCCAGCAAAGGCGAAGGCGCGCCACAGGCGGTCAAGACCAAAAACAACACGCCGAACGAGAAGAATCGTCGAGTCGAGATTCATTTCGAGCCGAAGAGGTTGAATCTGCCGTCGATATTGCCTGAGCTGACATGGCCTGATCCATTGCAGTCGAAGTTGCCTGGCTTTCGCAAGGAACCTGTGTGGGTCATGCCGCCGGATCCCTTCGACATACATCGGACTTTACTGACGCCGCCACCTCGTCCTGGTCCATTGCGTCCAGAATCCCAGTCTCTGCCACCTGACTTCTGGAAGCCGCTTCCTCCCCTGCCCAAGGGCCAAAAGCCCAAATCAGTGATCGATATCATCGGCGAGAAAGTCCTCGACCCGGTGATCGACAAAGTCCTGGGCCGACTGCCAAAGAATCTCCGCGACAAGATCAAGGATGCTGCGCGCTCAGGGGTAACCACGGGCTTCAGCAAGGGTGCGCGCGCCTTCGCAGAAGCCAACGGCGTGACCGATACCGAAGCGCTCGATGCGATCGAAAACGCGACCAAGGCCGGCATCAAGATGAAAGGCGGAGAACAACTGCCATGAGCGGATATTCGAGATCACCGAAGTTGCTCCGTGGCGGTTTGGTCCTGCTGGATCCGGTCGGCGGCAATCTGTTGCGCATCATCGGTCTGCAGTACAACCCGGACACGATGACACGCAGCCTGCAGATCAAAGGTGCAGGTAGCGAAGGAGGAGATCGCAGTGAGGCACTTCGACTGAAAGGGCCGCCTGTGGAATCGATCAAGCTGGATGCTGAGATCGATGCATCGGATGCGCTCGAAGCGGGTCAGTCGCAAGCCGCAAGCCTGGGTCTGCATCCTCAGATTGCGGCGATTGAAGCGCTGGTGCATCCGGCCAGCAGAGATCTGTATGCCAACAACGCGACTGCGTCTTCCGGCTCGCTGGAGATCGCATCCGCAGAGGCGCCATTGATCGTGTTCGTATTCGGTCCCAACCGTATCGTGCCTGTACGCATCACCGAGCTGAGCATCAGCGAAGAAGCATTCGACACATCGCTCAATCCTACTCGCGCCAAGCTCAGTCTCGGTCTGCGCGTTTTGAGCATCGACGATATCGGATTCGACAGCAAAGGCGGCGGGCTGTTCATGGGCTATCTGCAGGCCAAGGAACGCCTTGCTTCACAGGCCGCTGGCAGCGATTTCCGATCGCTTGGCATTCCCGGGATTTTCTGATTGCGAACACATTGAACAGACATAAGGAACATGCAGATGGCCAATTTCGATTTTCCACCGTCCAGCCGTTACTACGGGATAGAGATCGCGACCTTGTCTGAGGAAGACGGTAGTCAGCGGCCGTATCTGCGCCGCCGTTTTTTGCCGCCTACCGAGGGTTTCGCGCTTCTGCACGAGGTACAGGTGAGCGAAGGCGAACGCCCCGACCATGTTGCCGCGCGCGAGCTCGGAGATCCGGAAGCCTTCTGGCGCTTGTGCGATGCCAATGGCGTCATGCATCCGGACGAACTGACCGACACAATCGGCGAAACCGTGCGTATCACCTTGCCCGCCGGCATTCCACAGCCGGCCAGGGAATAAGCATGGTCAAGGGCATTCATCTGACGCTGATGATCGGGCCGGCAGTGCCGGTGCCGGCCCCGCGCGTGGTGGTGGATGCGCTGCAGAGTGTGGAAATCACCAGCGGCAAGGACAAAAGCGGATTCCAGATCACGTTTGCGGTCAGCAAGCACTCGGTACTGCTGGACACCATGCTGCCGTCCGGTTATTTCGACCCGATCACCACGCGTGTGATCGTCGTCGTCACTCTTGGCGGATTTCCGCACGTGCTCATGGACGGCGTGGTCACCCGCCAGGCGCTGACGCCGAGCAGCGAGCCTGGACAGTCGACGCTGACTATCACTGGCGAGGATTTGAGTGTGTTGATGGATATCGTTCAACTCAGGATTCCGCATATGGCACTCGACGATACTTTGCAGGCCTACAAAGTCTTGGCGCCCTACACGGCGTTTGGCGTTGTGCCGGTCGTGATTCCTCCCTTTATTTTCGACGTCAAAATGCCGAAAGACGGTTGGGTCACGCAGACAGGGACAGACCTCAGTCATCTGAAGTTGCTCGCAAGCCAGAATGGTTTTGTCTTTTATGTCGAGCCTGGGCCACTGCCGGGGCAAAGCATTGCGTATCTGGGGCCGAATATCCGTATCCCTGTGCCCCAGCCTGCGCTTAACATCAACATGGACGCGCATACGAACGTCGAATCGATGAGCTTCTCGTTGGATGGTCTGGCCAAGGAAACCATGCTCGTGACGGTGAATGACCCGATTACAGGCAGGATTCCGATCACCATTCCGATTCCCAGCATCAGCATTTTCCAGCCGCCGCTCGGTGCACGCCCTACGCCGCCAGCGAAGATTACTTTAAGTACCAGTGAGGGCGGAAAATCGGTCACACATACACTCAAAACCGTATTGGGCCGCTTACTCAAGGGTTCGGCGAATGCGATTACCGCCACCGGTTCTCTCGATGTGCTTCGCTATGGCCATGTGCTGCGTTCGAAAATGATGGTTGGCGTGCGTGGTGCCGGTGTGGCTTACGACGGCCTGTACTACGTCGACAGTGTCACCCACAAAATCAAGCGTGGCGAGTTCAAGCAGAGTTTTCAGCTCAGCCGCGATGGATTGATCTCGCTGACACCAAAGGTGCCTGTATGAGCCAGGATATGTACCCGGGGCTGTATCGCGGTACGGTTGCCTTCAACAACGACCCCGACTTTCGCGGCCGCCTGCTGTTGACGATTCCGGATGTACTTGCCTTCGTGCCATCGACCTGGGCGGAGCCGTGCACGCCGCTGTCCGGCCCTCCGGGACCGATGGGTGTCTACATGGTGCCGCCGCCTGGTGCTGGCGTTTGGGTGATGTTCGAGCACGGCGATATCAACAACCCGGTATGGATCGGTTGCCGCTTCGATACTCCGGCAGATCCGCCGATCGACGCCAAGTTGAGCAATCCGCTCGACCCGAGCATCGTGATCCAGACGTTGCTGAAGAACACCCTGGTGATCAGCGATCTGCCGCCGACGCCGATCACTGGCGGCATTGTTCTGCGCAGCACCACCGGCGCGATGATCGTGGTCAATGACAGCGGTATTTATCTCAACAACGGCAAGGGCGCGATGATTTCGATGGTGGGAAAAGCCATCGACTTCAATCTCGGCGCCATGACAATTCTTTGAGGACATGCCGATGCCTGGTTTTCTGCTTCACGTCAACGCGGTCATGACCTGTATCCATGGTGCCGGTCAGGCCAAGATCGCACCGACGCAGCCGCGCGTGCTGGTCAGTGGCCAGCCGGTCGCGACGATTCCGCCTGGCCTGCCCACCACCATCGTCGCGGGTTGCCCGTTCACGCTGCCCAACGGCAAGCCGCAACCGTGCATGACCGTACGCTGGTCGATGCCGAGCACGCGGGTGATGGTGCTGGGTCTGCCTGCGATGGTGGCGCCCGCGCCTGGGCCGGGGCCCGGTATCTGCCAGAGCGTCGAACAGATTCCGCAGGGTGCACCGATCGTCGGTGCGATGCAGGCGCGCGTGTTCGCCATGTAAGTGCAGTGATGCAACGAAAGCGAAAAAATAACCAGCACGAAAACCGAGTGATGAAAGACGGCAGTAATGCAACAGGAGTATCGCAATGGATATCGATTTCCCGTTTCATCCCGACGGTCGTGGACGCACTGCCGACGCCGAATACGCGCATCACGTGCGCGACATGATCGAACAGTTGGTGTTCACCAATCCGGGCGAGCGGGTGAATCGCCCTGATTTCGGCAGCGGACTGCTGCAACTGCTGTTCGCGACGAACAGCCCGGAGTTGGCGGCGACGGTGCAGTTCACGCTGCAGGCTGCACTGCAGCGCTGGTTGCAGGACGTGATCGAAGTACGTTCGCTGCAGGTGGCTGCGGACGATGCCGCTGTGACGGTGCGTGTCGGTTACCTGTTGCTGCGGACGCACGAAGCGATCGATGCCAGTTTCACCCGTGCCATTTGATACGAGGACTCGATGATGAGCATTACTTGCTGCAACGACACCAGGCGCGGTGCCGTCCGTCGATTCGGCGGGCGAACAGGTCTGGATTTCATCGAAGTCTCCGCTGATCAGCGCACGTTGTTCGTGTATTTCCTTGGCAAACTGCCGCCTGAATTCATGCAGGATGGACCAGGTCTCGAAGCGCATCTGCGCATCGAAGGCGGTACCCGCGTGACCGGCATTCGTATTCTCGATGTCGATCCGCAGATCAGCGAAGACCCGGAAGTCGATGACTGGCTGGAGGTGCGGCTTGATCGATACGGCGATTTCTCGCGCTACACACTGCGCCTGCTCGATATCGATGGTCTGGACCCGATGTATGCGAGCGCGACATTTTCGTTCAAGGTCGGCTGCCCTTCCGACCTGGATTGCGCGCCGACGGAAGCCTGTGTAGAAACACCGCCGCCCGAGCCGATCATTCCGTATCTGGCCAAGGACTATGCGAGTTTCCGGCAACTGATCCAGGATCGACTGGCGCTGATCGCGCCGCAATGGAATGAACACCATGTCCCCGATCTCGGTGTTGCCCTGACCGAATTGCTGGCCTATACCGGCGATTATCTGAGCTATTACCAGGATGCGGTTGCGACTGAAGCCTACCTCGATACCGCGCGCCAGCGTATTTCCGTTCGGCGACATGCGCGACTGGTCGATTACCGGCTCCATGAAGGCTGCAATGCACGCACCTGGGTGGTGGTGGAGACCAGTGAAGATCTTGCGTTGCCGGCGGCAACAGTCGCGTTCATCGGTGGTATTGATCCGGCCGCGCCGCTGCCGACGATACTTGGCCCCAATGCCATGGCCAATCTGGGCACGCAACGGTTCGAACAGTTCGAACCGCTGTTGGATGATGAAGGCGCGACATTACATTGGCGCCCAGCCCACAACCGTATCCGCTTCTATGACTGGGGCCGCAAAGATTGCTGTCTGTCGCGCGGTACGACAGCGGCGACGCTGATTGATGGCTGGCAAGGAGAAGGTCGTACGCTTGCTCTCCAGCCCGGCGATGTGTTGGTGCTGAAGGAAGTGCGCGGTGCGCGCAGTGGGCTCGAAGGTGATGCCGATCCGGAGCTCTGCTGTGCGGTGCGGCTGACGGCAGTAACGGTGATCGAAGATCCTCTGCTGCTGATTGATGGCCATGATGGCGTGCCATCGCGACCGACGCCGTTGCTGCAAGTGGAGTGGGACCCCGCCGATGCGCTGCCGTTCGCGCTGTGTCTGTCCGCGCTCGGGCCCGCGCCCGATTGCGTGCGCATGCGCGATCTTTCCTTGGCATTCGGCAATGTGGTGTTGGTCGACCATGGCCGCAGTTGCGACCCGCAAACGCTCGGCACGGTACCGGACGGCCTAGGCGACGCCGAATGTCTGTGCGAAGGTCAGGTATCGGAGATCGAAGTGTTGCCCGGCAAGGTCCGTTGGCAATTGGCGGATGCGCCGCTGACGCATCGAGAACCGTTGCCGACGGCGCTGCGTGCTGCCGGCATCAGCCTGCAGCAGGATCCACGCGCGGCATTGCCGCAGCTTGTGCTGAACGATAGCGGCGACCACTGCTGGAGGCCGGTCTTCGACCTGCTGACCAGCGGTCCTAATGACCACCATGTCGTCGCCGAAATCGACAACGCCGGTATCGCCCATCTGCGTTTCGGCGACGGCGAACTCGGTCGACGTCCGTCGGCGGGCCTCGTCTACGATGCGCAGTACCGAATCGGCAACGGTGTTGCCGGCAATGTCGGCCGTGGCGCGATCAATCGGCTGCGTCTGCTTGATCGCGAGCTCAGCGGTCTTGGTCTGCGTATCGACAATCCGATGCCGGCCGTTGGCGGTATTGAGCCGGAATTGATGTCCGAAGCGCGGATCTACGCGCCATCGGCGTTTCGAAAGACGTTGCTGCGTGCGATCACCGCCGACGACTATGCGCGCATCGCCGAAAACGACCCGCAACTGCAGCGTGCCGCCTGCGAGTTGGTATGGACCGGCAGTTGGTACGAAGCCGATGTCGCACTCGATCCGATCGGCCAGGTGTCGGCGGGCGAGTCGCTGCTCAGCCGGACCGAACGCCGGCTGCATGCCTATCGGCGGATGGGGCACGACTTTCACGTTGAGCCGGCTGTCTATGTGCCGATCGATCTTGCGTTTGAAGTCTGTGCACTGCCCGGTTACGAACGTGGCGCGATCAAGACGGCGTTGCTCGAACGTTTCGGTGCGGGCCGCATGCGAGATGGTCGGCCGGCATGGTTCCATCCGGACCGGCTCAGTTTCGGCCAGAGCCTGCGCATGAGTGCGCTCATCGCTGAAGCGATGTCGGTAGCCGGCGTCGTATGCGTGCGGGTGCGGCGCATGCAGCGGTTGTTCCTGCCGGCAAACCATGAAATCGAGAACGGACTGCTACCGCTGGCATCGCATGAAATCGCGCGTCTTGATGGCGACCCGAACCATCCCGAGTACGGCCAGCTTTCGATCGATGTCCGGGGTGGCCGATGAATCGCATGACGTTGCCTCGCTTCAACACCGGACCCGCACCGCTGCGCGGCATTGTTGGCAGAACAGCCGACAGCATTGCGCTTTCAGGGAGAGCATCGCCATGACCTGCCATACCTGCGGCTGCGACGCGGCCCGCTGCGATTGCTGCACGGGCATCGCCACGATGACGCCGATGAGCATCGAAAACCGGCCGGGACTGCCGGCGCTGCGGTATCGGGTCGGCACCCACGGCCGCTTCCTCGCCAGCATGAAGGCGCGACTGCCGATGATCGAAGTGGTCGCGCCCGGCAAGGACAACCAGACGCTCGAAAGCTTCCGCCCACTGCAGGCATTGACCACCCGCGACCCGGCCGACCCGGCGATCGCGATGCTCGATGCATGGGCGACTGTCGCCGATGTGCTGACCTTCTATCAGGAGCAGATCGCCAACGAGGGCTATGTGCGTACCGCGACCGAGCGCCGCTCGCTGGTGGAGTTGTCGCGTCTCGTCGGCTACGCGCCGCGCGCCGGTGTGTCGTCCAGTGTGCATCTGTCCTACACCCTCGACGACAACCAGGCAGATGCCGTCGAGATCGCAATCGGCACGCGGTCGCAGAGCATCCCCGGCCCCGGGCAACTGCCGCAGTCGTTCGAAACGTCCGAAGTGCTGCTCGCACGACGCGAATGGAATGATCTGCAGGTGCGCAGACAGCGTCCGCAACGGATCGACACCAACACCATCGCCGTGATCCCCAAGCTGTACGTCTCTGGCACCGAAACCGGCGTGCAGGCCGGCGATCTGCTGCTGTTCCGTTTCGGTACGACGGCAGCGAACATGGTCTCGTGGGCGCGCAAGGCAACCAAGATCGAAGCGGATTTCACTGCCGACCGAACCGCGATCACGTTGCAGCCGCTGCCTTGGCTGGCGCTCGCCGCGCTGCCGTTGTTGCAGAAACTCACGCTTGATCTGATTCCCAGTGCCGAACGTGATTCCGGCGCCGCCGAAGCGCTGTATATCGCGCGCAATCTGCTCGATTCGGTGCGGCTGGGGCTGTATCCACCGGCGATGACCTGGGCGACGATCATCGACACCCACGCCGGCATCGAAGATCCGGAAGCCATCGCGTTGATCCAGACATTCGGTGCTGCGGTTGAAACGATGTCGAAGGATCCGGACGTTGCTGCACCCATGACGTCGACACCTGAGACCTTCGCCGCATCCTTATTGATGCCACCACAGGCGCAGGCGGCGAACACACTGCAATTGCGTCGCGATCTTGGCGCGTCGTTCCGGTCCGGCGCCGATCTGCAGCCGCAGATCCTGCTCGATTTCGAGCCACGCCTGAAAGACAGTTACTACGCCGCGTGGCGAGGTTCGACACCACCTGCGCTGGCATCACCTCTGAAAGGCGTGTACGTATTGCGCGATGGCGAACTGCTGTTCGGCGCGACTGCCGGCTCCGAGCCCGCGTTCGACGATGGTGAGCTGCAGCCTCCTGCGGAATGGGGCGAATGGCAATACGCCAACGACGAAAGCGAGACCAACGCCTTCCTCGGCAAAACCGACCCACTGCTTGCCGCCGGTGATCTGGTGTTGGTGCAGCAGCCACTCGATACATTCGGAAGGCCGGTGTACGGCCGGCAGGTGTTGCCGGTGGCGTCGGTGTTCACTGGCCCGCGCAACGCTTATGGGATCGCCGCCGATGCGACGCAGATCGATTTCGGCAGCGCGCAGTGGCGAGAGGTTGAACGCGACGAACGGCGGCTGTCGATCACCTCGCTGCGCACGACGCGCCTCCATGTGCAGAAAAAACAACTGCAGTTGGTCGATATGCCGATTGAAACGGATGTGCATGGCCAAGAGATCGAACTGGGCCCGCTGCATGCGTCGCTGAAATCGGGTCGCTGGGTGATCTTCGAGGGCGAGCGCAGCGATATCGACGGCGTGAACGGCGTGCGCGTCAGCGAGTTGCTGATGGTTTCCGGCCTCACTCATGATTACGACCTGACCTTGCCTGGCGATCGCCCGCACACCACGCTGCGCTTGGCGACCGAAACGACCTATCGCTACAAGCGCGACACACTCCGCATCCACGGCAACGTGGTGCCGGCCAGTCACGGCGAAACGCGTCAGGAAGTGATGGGCCATGGTGACGGCAGTCAAGCGCTGCAGCGTTTCGAGCTGCGCCAGCCGCCGTTGACCTGGCGCCCGGCACCGATCGCTGCCGGCGCGACGAGCACGCTCAAAGTGCTGGTGAACGATGTCGAATGGCGCGAAACCGACAGTCTTGCGGGCATCGGTGCGGACGCGCGCGTGTTCGTCACCCGTACCGGCGACGATGGCATCACCACAGTGACATTCGGCAATGGCATCGACGGCATGCGGCTGCCGACCGGCTTCGAGAATGTCCGTGCCGAATATCGCAGTGGCATCGGCAAGGGCGGCAATGTCGATGCCAGGCAGATCAGCCTGCTGGTCAGCCGCCCGCTGGGCGTGAAGGAAGTGATCAATCCACTGCGTGCCTCCGGTGGCGCGGATCGCGAAACCATCGGCCTGATCCGCGAGAACGCACCGCGTTCGGTGATCGCACTGGATCGTCTGGTGTCGACGTCCGATTACGCCGATTTCACGCGGATGTACGCCGGGATCGCCAAGGCCGAAGCGGTGCGTCTCAGCGATGGCATGCGTGAATTGGTGCACATCACCATCGCCGGCGTGGAGGACATGCCGATCGATCCGGAATCCGATCTCCATCGCAATCTGCTGGCGTCGTTGCGCAGCCTGGGTGATCCGGGGCTGGTCGTGCGGATCGCGATGCGCGAATTGGTGACGCTGGTGCTGCAGGCGAAGCTCAAGTTGATCGATGGCTATCGATGGGAGCCGGTGGCCACAGCGGTGCGCGACCGTCTGCTCGAACGCTTCGGCTTCGACCAGCGCCCGTTGGCACGGCCCGCACTGCTCTGCGAGGTGATCGCAGCCATCCAGTCGGTGCGCGGCGTGGACTGGGTGGATGTCGACAGTTTCGGAGGCATCCCCGAAACCTTCCTCGACGCGACCCAGGGCGGCAAGCGTGTACTCGCCACCCAGGGTTCCATCACCGCCACCGTGCAGCGCATCGTCGGCAGCGACGACGCCACGTCGAACTCGAATGTCACAGGCAAGAAGGGCATCTGGATTCCTTCACAGCGTGTGGAGGCCGGGTGTGCCGAACTCGAAGGCGGCGTCATTCGTCCAGCGCGATTGGCGATGTTCACCCCGGCGGTGCCGGACACCCTGATCCTCAACCAGATCATTTGAAGACCACGTCAGCGAACCCAGCGAGTGCAGCCATGAACGCCTTGTCGACACCACCCGACGTCCGCATCGACCGCCTGTACCAGAACCTTCCGGCGATCTACCGCATCCGCGATGCCGAGTACGGTTATCCACTGCAGGCGCTACTGCGCACGATTTCCGAACAGGTCAATCTGGTCGAAGACGACATTGCGCATCTCTACGACAACTGGTTCATCGAGACCGCCGACGATTGGGCCGTGCCCTATCTCGCGGATCTGCTCGGGTTTCGTCCGGCGACGATTGCCGGCACACCATCGCAGACGCTCGATCCCGAGGGGCGTGCGCTCAATCGCGTGCTGGTACCGCGTCGCGAGATCGCGAATCTCATCCGTAACCGCCGACGCAAAGGCACCATCGCGCTGCACGAAGATCTTGCCCGCGATGTCGCCGGCTGGCCGGCGCGAGCGGTGGAGTTCTTCAAACAACTTGATCGCGCGCAGCATCTGAACCATCCGCATGTCGACCGGCGGGGCACGGCATCGCTACGCGATATGCAGGCGCTGGATGTGGTCGATACCCCATTTGATCCGCTGGCGCACAGCGTCGATGTCCGTCGTGCCAATTCGCGATACGTGCGCGGCGAGCAGCGCAATCGCTACAACATTCCGAATGTCGGCGTCTTCGTCTGGCGGATGCGCAGCTACCCGGTCACGCGCACGCCGGCGTATTGCGCCGAAGATGTCGGCGCGCACTGCTTCACCTTCAGTGTGCTCGGCCAGGATGCGCCGCTCTATCGCCGCCCGGTGCCCGAACCGGGTCCGAACCACATCGCCGAAGAGGCGAATCTTCCTGTGCCGATCCGGCGTCGTGACATGGAAACGTCACTGGCTGATGTCTATGGCGAAGAATGCAGTCTCGCTATCTGGGCCGAGCAGTGGGCCGGTCATGATCCGACACAACCGCTACCAGCGTCGGCACTGATCGTGGCCGATCTTTCCGGCTGGCGCTACAAGCCACGGCGCGGAACAGTTGCGATCGACCCGGTGTTGGGGCGGTTGATGTTTCCGCCGACGCAATTGCCGAAGAAAGGCGTGCGTGTCAGTTATCGCTACGGGTTTTCGGCCGATATCGGCGGCGGCGAATATCAGCGGCCGATGTTGCGTCCTGCCGAAGACTTCACGCTGTATCTGGTCGGTGAAGACACCGGGATGCCGCGGATCGCCGATGCATTGCGACAGTGGCGCGAAGATGCGCCGCGTCACGCGGTGATCGAACTGGTCAACAGCGGCGTGTGGGTGGAGCCCTTGCACATCCGCCTGCGTCCCGGGCAAACGCTCACCCTGCGTGCGGCCAATGGCGTGCGCCCGGTGATCCGTCTGATCGACTGGCAGACCGACCTGCCCGATGCGTTGACGGTCGAACTCGATGTCGGCTGCCGGTTCGCGCTCGACGGCGTGATCGTGACTGGACGACCGCTGCACATCACGGCGCCGCGCGATGCCGCAAGCCATGACGAAGCGCATGACGACGAAGCAGAGACTGCGCAGATGCCGGATTGCGCCGCTGAACTACTGATCCGGCATTGCACGCTCGTTCCCGGTTGGGGCATCGATTGCGATTGCGCGCCGGAGCGTCCCGCCGAGCCGAGTCTTGAACTCCATCAGCTCACGGCGCGCGTGCGGATCGAGCACAGCATCATCGGTTCGATTCAGTTGCAGCAGGATGAGGTCGGCAGCGATCCGATTCCGCTGTCGATCGAAGACAGCATCGTCGACGCCGCTGGCGGTGAACACGAAGCGATCGACGGCGCAGGCAGCGCCGTCGCGCACGCCGTGCTGACGATCAAGCGCAGTACGGTGTTCGGGGTCGTCGAAGTCCATGCAGTTGAACTGGCGGAAAATACGCTGTTCAACGATTGTCTCAACGTCGCCAGACGACAGATCGGCTGCATGCGTTTCTGCCATGTGCCGCGCCATTGCCGCACACCGCGCCGTTATCGTTGCCAACCCGATCAGGTCGTCGCTGCGGTGCGCGAGCTGAATCTGCCGGTGAATGCCGCAGGTGATTTCGAAGCCGAACGTATCGCCAGCGAGGTGTTGCGCGTGCGTCCCCGCTACGATGCGCGCCGCTACGGACGACCCGGATACGCACACTTGAGCGTGCAGTGCGCCGAAGAAATCAAACGCGGTGCCGATGACGAATCCGAAATGGGTGTCCATCACGACCTGTTCCAACCGCAACGCGAAGCCAATCTGCGCGCGCGCCTCGACGAATACACACCGGCCGGCATGACGGTCGGTCTCTTCTTTGCCGACTGACTCGAAAGGGATGCAATCATGAAAGGCGATTTCTCACGGGTGACGTTTGATCCCCGCAACCATTTCAGCCAGGTGCTGTTGCAACAAGGTCGCGTCACCCTGGATGCCGACCCCAACGAGCAGGGCGCGATCCTGCTCCACCATCTGCGGACATTGGCGCGGGATCTGTTCGGACCGTATGGCGGTCCTGTCGATGATCTCGGATTTCAACTCACGCTTGATGTTGTCGACAACACACCGACGCTCGTAGTCGGTGCCGGACGCTACTATGTCGACGGCATCCTGTGCGAATCGGAAGGTTGCGATTACATCGATCAGCCGCACTACGTACCGCTTGCCGCCGATGGCAATGCCGCAGGCGATGCGCTGCGCGACTGGCTCGACAGTCGCGGCGATGGCGACGGCCAGTTCTGGGTGTATCTCGATGTCTGGGAACGTCACGTCACCGCGATCGAGCATCCGTCGATCCGTGAAGTCGCACTCGGCGGCCCCGACACCTGCAGCCGTATGCAGGTGATCTGGCAGGTCCGCTCGCTGACGCGCGCCGATGTCGAATCGGGATTGAAGCATCGCCGCGACACCATCGAACGACGCGTCAAGCAGGCACCGGATGCGGTCGAACGCGTGCGGCTGGAAGCGATTCTGCTCCGTATCCAGCGTGGCATGGAACTGCTCGAGAAAGATGCGGCCAGTGCCTGCGCAGTGCCGTTGCTCACGCTGGAGCGCGACGATCTTCCCGAATTGGCCGCACGCATCGACCCCGGTCACCGCCTCGACGATCCCTGCATCATGAGCCCTGAATCCGGCTATCGCGGCGCGGAGAATCATCTCTATCGTGTCGAGATCCATCAGGGCAATGCCAATGGCGCGCGTGCGACGTTCAAATGGTCGCGAGACAATGGCAGCGTCACGACCCGATGGTTAGGGGGCGCAGGCAACCGGCTGACGGTCGCCAACACACGCGACTTCAACGCTGGACAATGGGTGGAGTTGACCCATGATGAGGACGATCTGCTCGGACGCGCGGGGCCGTTGTTCCGCGTCGCGAGCATCGACGGCGATCAATTGACGGTCGAAGCACCCAACGGTTCGCCGGTGTGGATCGCCAATGCCTCCAACCCGAAGCTGCGGCGTTGGGATCAGGTCGAATACGGCGATATCCGACTTGTGGCCGGTGCCGTGCCGGTGACCGAAAGCACCGCCAGCGATCCGGCTTGGATCGATCTCGAAGACGGTGTCCAGATCCGTTTCGCGTCCGGCCGTGAATATCGCAGCGGCGACTATTGGCTGATCCCCGCGCGCGTGGCTACCGGCAAGCTCGAATGGCCCGCAGACGCCAGCGGCGAAGCCGTGCAGCAGCGCCCGCGCGGCATCAAGCATCATTACGCACCGCTGGGGGTCATCGGCAACATGGCCGACGGTGAAGTGCAGACGCGATCCTGCCTGTGCACCGTGTATCCGATGAGCAGTTGTGGTGTGCTCGGCCAGCGGGCGCAAGTGGACGCAATCGGCAAAGAGGTCGTCGTTGCTGACACGGCTCTTGGAGTGCCTTTGTCGCCGGCAACGCCAGCAGTGCCAGTGCCGCCGGCCAAGACACCGAAGACGCCTAAAAAGCCGGCTTGAACGCGATCGCCTTCCATCCTGCACGACCAGCATGCGCGACCCTCGGGCCTATAAGCCCGAGGGTCGTTCATTGCGCCATCGCGTCCGTCATCCAAAAGATCCGACAAGCTCCCGGTAAGTGGCACGGATCTTCCGCGTGATCGTGCCACTGTCATAGCGACGATCCTCGATAGCGGACACCGGCAATACTTCATAGGCGGTGCCGCAGAGAAATACTTCATCTGCCTGCATCAGCTCGTCCACTGTCGCCTTTCCGACGACCGTGCGAATGCCCAGTGATTCTGCAATCTGCAATATCGTTGCGCGGGTGATGCCTGCAAGGAAGCAGTCGGCGGTCGGCGTATACAGAACACCATCCCGGACGAAAAAAAGATTCGCGCCAGTCGATTCGGCAACGTTGCCATTCGTGTCGAGCAGCACGGCATCATCGAAGCCGCGCGCGACTGCGCTGTTCCACGACATCGTGCCGATCGCATAGTTCGGTGAGGATTTGGCTTGTGGCGGAAACACCTCGGCAGGCGCGCGACGCCATTCGCTGATCGCCAGGCGGACGCCGTTCTCGCGCTTTTCGGGCGTGTAGGGCATGGTCCAGGCGAAGGCGGCGATGGAGACATTGATCTGCGGGTTCGGTGATCCGATACCGATGAAGTCGGCGCCACGCCAGGCGATCGGACGGATATAGGCGTCGCCAGCAAGGCCGTTCGCTTGCATTGCGGTATAGGTCGCCGCTTCCAGTGCCTCGACGTTGTAGGGAATGCGGTATTGCATCAGTTCGGCCGAACGCAGGAAGCGCTCGAAATGCTCGCGCGCCTTGAACATGCGTCCGTGATAGGTGCGAATGCCTTCGAACACGGCGCCGCCGTAGTGCAGGCTGTGGCTCAGCACATGCAGCCGTGCCTCGCACCATTCGACAATCTCGCCGTTGTGCCAGATGAAGCCGTCGAGCGCTTCGAAACTTGCGCGTTCCATCAGCGTGCTCCTGATGGTGTCATTCCACCATTGTAGATAGGCATATCAGCGCTTCCTGCCAATGATGAGACTGAAGCCGGACGGCAATGGTCGGCACTCTTCGTATTCGAATCCGGTGGAATCGAACAGCTGCGTGTAATGTGCGATGGTGCGTTCCTTTCCTCCGGTAATGACCAGCATCGTCAGGTCGACGACCTTGCTCCAGTCGAAGTCGGGCGTGTCCAGCAGCACGCGTTCGATCAGGATGACGCGCGATCCCGATTCCAGCGTCGTCGCCACCTGGGCCATGATAGCTGTGGCCATGGCGTCGTTGCATACATGGATCACGCTCTTGAGCATCGCGCAGTCGGCCTGCACCGGCACCGCGACGGTGGCATCGCCCTCGACGATCGTGATGCGATCGCGCACGCCCGCTGCGGTCAGATCTGCATCGGCGCCGACCATGGATGCAGGAAGATCGAACAGCGTGGCGCGGAGATGCGGGTGGTTGCGCAATACGGGTGTGAGGATCACACCCCGGTTGCCGCCGACATCCAGCAGGTGAGAAACGCCGGAAAAATCGTAATGTGCCGCGAGTTCATGGCCGACCTGCGCGCTGACCGACTGCCAGCCGCGATTGAATCGCAGTGATGCATCCGGATCGTTGTCGAGATGCTCGAACAGTTCGCGGCCGTGCGCCACGCCGAAACCCGTGCGGCCGGTACGCAGGCTGTCCGGCAGGTGTTGCCAGGCGCGACGGAATTCCGGGCCACTGAACAGGCGCATCTGATGGCCCATCCCCGCAGGCGATTCGTCGATCAGCAGGCGGCCTTCGCTGGTCAGGACATGGCCCTGTGCGCTGGCGGTGGAGAGCCCGAGTCCGGACAGCACATTGAGCACGCGTTCGACCGCGTCGGCATCGAGTTCGAGCGCCGACGCAATGTCTGCAGCCGAGCGCGGAGTCTCGTCCAGGCTGCGCAGCAGGCCGGTATCGAGTGCCGCGTTGACGACATCGGCGAAGATCGCGGCATGCGAGAGGAAGCGCAGATAGTCCCTGGGGCTCGTGCGTTCGAGCAGGCTGTAGTTGGATGTCAAAACAGTTCTCCGGATAACGGGTAAGGAATGTCGGATATGCGCTCGTGTCGAAGCCGGCTCGGTGAGCGCGTGTAAAGACGATGCTCGGCGCGGATCATGCGTGCCCGATGGGCGCGGATCGCGCGCAGGATGCGTCGCAGACGAGGTATGGGCGGCGCATGTCGCGCTCGCGAGGGAGATGGGCTGCGTTCGCGGACGTGATCGAACCGTCCGATGCCGCGCTTGATGCTGGCAGTTGCAAGGTCACTCCTGAGATTCCATTCCCGATGGCGCATGCGTGAGGCATGGCGCGTGCAGCGTTGTGCTGCGATCCATATCCATGTTGCATCCAGCGGACTGCGTGCTGTGCCGATATCCGTTCAGGCTGCGAATCGCCGGATGGGCGATCGGGGCGGATTATTGCAGGCGGCTATCGCAGCGTCAAAAAAACGGACCCTCCGCGCATGCAGTCGAACGTACTCTGGCGTACGCACCGAAAAATGCGTATGAAAAAAATGTATATACCGCCAAGCTTTCGTCGATGCCGTGAAAGGCAGGAAATACCGGCAGTGTGAATATATCCGTTCATTATCAGCCATGGTGGGCGGTAATGGCCTGCCTCATTCGCTGCAAATCACGTGTGCTATGCTCCGCGCCCTCATCGGTACCGGTTTTGTCGGGCGGCCGAATGGGCTCGCGGCGCGGAGGTCTGCAGCGCTGTCAGGGAGGAGCAGGATGCAGACGATGCGCGCCGTGGAAGGCGAGAGCGCAGCAATAGAGCAGGGATTCGCATGTATCCGTTTCGGAAGGATTTGTTTGCCGCGGAAAACCGCTGGTATGTCGCCTCTTGGGGGCGTGACATCACTGACCAGCCGGTTGAGCGCTGGATCCTGAATCGTCCTCTGGTCATGTATCGCGACAGCACGGGTCGGGTGGTTGCGATGGACGGCCGTTGCCCGCATCGAGGGTTTCCGCTCGCCAAAGGCCGGGTGTGCGATGACGTCATCGAGTGCGGTTATCACGGCATGCGTTTCGATGCGACGGGTGCCTGCGTGCATATTCCGACACAGGAACATATCCCTGCGAAAATGCGCGTCGCTTCGTATCCCGTGCATGAAGTCTGGGACTGGGTGTGGATCTGGATGGGCGACCCGCAGCGTGCTGATGTCGGCGACGTGCCCGACCACACCGTGCTCGGGCTGACCGATGAGCGCAACTGGGAGCCCGATGTGAAGGTCTATTCGCACGTCGCCGCACGTTACCAACTGCTGCACGACAATCTGTTGGACCTCAGTCATGTCGGCTTCCTTCATGGCTCGACCATCGGTACTGCCGATCTCGCCCGCACCGAACAGCGCAACACCTACGGACACGACGGGGTCAATAGCACCCGTTACGTCACCGACGCCACACTGACGCCTGCGTTGGCAGCGGCATGGGGCGTGGATGGCGTAGTCGACCGGGAGTTGTCGCTCAGCTTCATGCTGCCCTGTCTGCACTGGGGTCACGACCGCTTCCTGCGGAGTCGAGGTGTGGGCACTGCGGACGCCGGTCAGGAGCTCGCCGTGCGGCGCATCTACCATGCGATCACGCCAGCGACCCGGCACAGCGCACATTATTTCTTCGTCCGCGCATCAGGGCTGCATCGCAGCGGCCCGGCGCCGACGCTCAAGTTCGACTATCGCAAAATCATCGATGAGGACGTTGCGGCCGTCGAAGAGATCGAACGCCTGCTTGCGGCAGGCGTCGCGCCGGTCGATATCTCCGTGCGCAGCGATTCCCACGCAGTCAAGGCGCGTGACCTGCTCGAACGCATGATCCAGAACGACGGCCATCAGAACGACGGCCCTCAGGCCGACGATCAACAGGCTGACAGCGGCGAAGCTGATCGGTTCCAGTCAAACCAGCATCAGAACGACCAATATCACGCACGCGCCGACGGCGCGCATTCCATGTCTGCAGGCTCCGGGAATTCCCAATGAAACATCTGCTTCTTGTCGGCGGTCACGACGAAACCTTCGCCCGTTTCGTCGGTCTTCCCTACCGCTTCAGTGCGATCCAGCTGGAGGAGAGCATCGGCGATGCCCAGCGTGCGCTGCTCCAACGGATTGAGGTTGTGCCTGCCCTCGAAGTTTCTGCGGTTGTCGAACGTGCCCGCAGCCTTCATGCCGCCGATCCGGTCGACATGGTGTTCTCGTTCACCGAGGACGGCCTGTTGCCGGCTGCTGCCGTCGCGAGAGAACTGGGCATCGAGGGCATCGACTACGATGCTTGCCTGGCCTGCATCGACAAGCCGGTCATGCGCGAGCGTTTCGAACACACGGCATTCCGTATCGACGCAGTGTGTTGCACGGCGCTCAATGATGCGTTGGCATTCTTTGCCGCGCATCCGCGCGGCGTGGTGCTGAAGGATCCGCGTGGCGCGGGCAGCCGCCATGTCGCGATCGCGCATACGGCCGCCGAAGTCGAAGCGCAGTGGGCGGCGCTGAGCCCACATATGCCGCAGGTACTGGTCGAGGAATACATCGGCGGCCATGAATACAGTGTCGAGACGCTGACGATCCGCGGCCGTCATGAAGTGCTCGGCATCACCGAGAAACAGTTGTACGACGGTACGCTGGTCGAGGAGCAGCATGTCTTTCCGGCGACCGGACTTGATCCGGATCTGATCGCCAGCATCAACGCATTCGCGATTGCTGTGCTGGACACGTTGGGATACCGCCACGGCCCGTGCCATATCGAAATCAAGGTGGACGGCGGCGACGTGCGCCTGATCGAGATCAACAACCGTGCCGGCGGCGACTTCATCTGGGAGCTGGTGTGGCTGACTCGCGGCGTCGACATGTTCCGCGAAACCCTGGCCCATGCCTTTGAAGGCGAACCCGATCCTGCTGCGCGCGCGGGCATCGCCCGTCATGCCATGGCGGCATCGCGTTTCTTTTTCGTCCCGCAGCACGAAGCGAGCGTGCGAACAGCGCTCGATGGCGTATCGATCGAGCGTTGTCTGCTGGACGATGAAGACAACTTGCCGCGTGCCGTCAACGATTCGGATGACCGCTATGGCGTGATCGTGATTGGTGCCACGGACGAGCAGGCGCTGCGCGCTGCGCTGGACCGGGCCGCAACAGCGACGTCATCGGCTCCCTTGGCGTCTGTTGTTTGAGCGGGTTGCGGCCCGCGTCGACAACACGCTGCCACGCACGATGAACGGAGACCTCTGGCAACGCCTGCGCCTGCAGTGGCGCGGGTTGCGTCACGACAGTGCGTTGGACGCGGCGGGCGATGTGGATGCCGCGCGCCTCGATGCAGGGACCTGCGCGAAGCGTACGCGCTGGCAATACAGCCATGCGCTTGCGATGGGGGCCGCCACGCGCACGCCCGCGCGCGTGCTCGGGCATGCCATGTTGCTGGCAACGACACTGTTGTTGATCGCCGCATCAGTGGCGTTGACATTCCATTTGCCGATCGCTTTCCAAGGCTTCCTCGCCGATCTCGCCGCCGGTCGCAATGCCCGCGCCGGTGCGGTCGGTTTGTTCGCGCTGCTTGCGGCGTCCTACCTTGCACTCAACGGCGTGTTCGCGATGGCGTTCTGGCTGGGGATCGAGGCGCGTCGCCACTATGGCGCAGGCGCGGTCCTGGCAATGGCGCGCAGCACCGATGCTGCATCGATGCGGCTGGTGTCGTTCTTCGGCCAGGAGCTGGAGAAGATAGAATCCGCCGCGTCGGTGCTGCCCGTGCTGGCGCTCAATCTCGGTATCACGATCGTCTCTTCGGCGTTGTTGATCCGCTTCAATGGCTCGCTCGGCTGGGTCGCGATCGTTGCGCTGGTGGCGACGACACTGATCACCGAAGCACTGGCGCGGCACAACGCGACGCTGTCGCAACAGCTCAATGTCAGCACCCGGGCGCGTGCGGAAACCACCGCGACTTTATTCAAGACGGTTCGCACCATCATCCAGGCGGGACTGGTCGGTAACGCCGCCACCGCGATCGCGACACTGCGGCGCGAGGAAGTTGCGATCCTGCGCAAACGGACGATCGCGCTCACTTGGCTCAACCTGGTCATGCAACTGGTGCCGGTGTGCCTCGCGTTCGCCGTGATCTTGCCGGGCCTGATCGATACGCGAGGCATCGACGTTTCGGTGGTGTTCCCGTCGTTGCTGATGTTGGGCACGCTGCGCTCGGCGATGGGCGCGCTACCGGATCTGATCGATGGTCTGAATATGGGGCTGCATGCCTTGCGTGATGCGCCTCGCGCAGGTGTGGGCGTGGACGCGTCCACGCAAGCAAGCACGCAGGTAACCATACAGGCAGGCATGCAGGCACCTGATTCGCTCACGCAGGCGCTCGCGTCCTGCCTGCGTCAGGTGCAAGGGCGGGTGGTGCATGTCGATGTGGAAGATGCCGCTGCGATCGAGCACTTCCTGCATGCGTTGCGCGATTGCGGCGACGCGCACTACCTGTCCGATCGGCCGTGGGTCTACACCGGCACGCTGCGTGAGAACCTCCTGCATGATCGCGAGATCGGGTCCGAGCAATTGCAACGTGCGCTCGCCGACTCGGCCCTGGATGCCGATCTGGGGCAATTGGCGGCCGGGATCGATACACCGTTGCAGGCGGGAGGCGCCAATCTGTCGGGCGGCCAACGCCAGCGCGTGGCAATTGCCCGCGCGATCTGCGATGACACCGCCATCATCGTTGCCCACCATGCCTTTTCAGCGCTGGACGAGCGTACCCGCCGACGTGTGCTCGATGCCTGCATCGGCCGGGCCTGGTCGGGACGCACGCTGCTGCTGATTGATCGTGATCCATCGGTATTGGGCTACGCGCAGTATCGGCTCGCGTTCGATGCGGAGCAGGGTGTGGTCCTGCATGAGATCGCAAGCCATGTGCGGAGTGTTGTGGCGATTGCCGAGGTGGAATCTTCAGATGCGGAGTCCGTAGAAGCGGGGTCACTGGAGGCAAGCGATGCTTCGCTGCTGGGCACCGACGACAGTCAGCCGCTGCTGCCAGCGGTCGATGTTGCCGGGCTGTCGCGGATGTTCGGCCGCCGCCGTCTGCTTAAGTTCACTGCGGTCATCGTGTTGGTGGCGCTGTTCCGTGATGCTTTGTTATTGGCGTCTCAATACGTGCTGACGATGGCTTACGGCGCGTCTGTCGCCGGGCAGATTGCATTCGCCACCGGGTTGACTGCGTTGGCGGCAGTGATCACGGCACTGCTCGTGCGCAACGTGCTCGATGTGGTGATCTCGGCGACTGATCGAGTGTTCGCGATGCTGATGCGCTCCACGCTGTATCGCAAGCTGGAGCGTCTGGATGCGCTTGATCGCTACCTTGCGGCCGGCATCCATGGCCAGAGTGTGCTCGACCGTTCGCTCGGCCCACGCCTGATCGCAGTGCTGGCGACCAGTGCGCTGCTCGTGGTCACTGCGCTGTTCGTCGCCCTTCTGGTGCCGATGACGATTCCATTGTTCGCGGCCGCGTTCGCGCTGATGTTCTGGCTCGGTCGCCGCTACCGCGCGACCATCGCCGTGCTCGCATCCGCACAGGGTGCGATCAGCGGTGGCGCGATGGCGGCAGTGGTGGAATTCATGGACGGTCGCGACAGCCTGCGCATGCGCAGCGGCGGTGTCGATGACTGGCTGCGCAGGCGGGTGATTCCGGAACTCGCGCGGCTCGACGCGGCGACCAAGGCCAGTGAGTGCGCGGAGCGATGGTTCAGCCTGCGTAGCGAGTTGATCAGCAGCGTGATTTTCCTTGGCGTTGCCCTGTGGCTCGGGCTGGGTGGCGCGGGGTCGCCGATCGTCGACGGACTGATCCTGGTCAGCATTGCCGCTGCGATCACCGCCAGTGGGCGTCTGGTCAAGACGATGGCGGCGTTCGATCACGATCTGGTCTGGCTGCGCGGGAGTCTCGCCCTGATCGATAATGCCGTGCTTGATGAGCGCGGGCGCGATGTCGCCGGCGCGGTGGTCGCGCGGATCGATCGCAATGCGCCCATCGTCATCGACGGTTTGCGATTCGCCTACGGACGTATAGGCCGGAACGTGCTTGCGATCGATGCATTGTCGATTGCCTCGGGCGAAAAGGTGGCTCTGATCGGTCGTACCGGTGCAGGCAAATCGACGCTGCTGAAGTTGCTGTCCGGTGTGCTGGTGCCCAGCGCGGGCAGCATCCGCGTTGCGGGCATTGCGCCATCGGAGCTCGGTGCCGCCGAGTTCGGCGATGTCTTCCAGATCCTGCCGCAGGAGCCGGTGTCGCTGCCGGGTCGCGTGCGCGACTCGTTCTTCCGGGTTGAGCTGGAGACTGCGGATGTCATGCATGCCTGCGCGCTTGCCGAGGTCGATGCCGCTACCGTCGCAGCCCTGGATCGCCCGGCGGGTATCGCATTGGGTGCTGTCGATATCGCCCGGCTCAAACTTGCTTCGATCATTGCGAGCCGGGCACCGGTCGTCGTGCTCGATGAGCCCACCGCCGCGCTCGATGAGCCGCAGTCGCATGATTTCACGCGCAGGCTGCTGCGACTGACGGTGGGTCGCACCGTGTTGATGGTGACGCACAACGCGCGCCTTCGCGATTACTTCGACCGCTGCGTCGTGCTCGATGGTGTCGCGGTCGATACACCACTGCAGCACGGCTCCGCAGATGCGGCCAATGCGGCATCTCCTATTTCAGCCGCATCGCTGCGCACCTGAGCCGATACACATTCCGCCGACCAATATGGACATCCACGAGCCAAAGTCATGAAGATCCTCATCCTGCACCGGGTGCCGTTTTCGGTGCTGCACTACGACCGCCTGATCGACCATGCGCAGCACGAGGTGATCTATCTCGGCGCGGAAGATCGTCTTGCCGACCTGCCTCCGGCGCTGCGTGCCACTCGCATCACACTGTTTCCGGACGAGGGACATGCGGCCCATGTCGAGCGGGCCGTCGATGCGTTTCATGGCGTTGACCGCGTAGTGTCTGCATCGCAATACACTTTGCGCGATGCCGCCCGCATCCGAGAAGCCATCGGCTGTCCGGGCATGCGTGTCGATGCATTCGATACCGTCGACGACAAGCTGATGATGAAAGCGCGCATCCTCGGACTCGGGCTGCGTGCACCGGCTTTCATGCCGTATTCGCAGTTTCTGGCGACGCGGATGTGTCCATGGACATCGAAGACGGTGCTCAAGCCGCGCTGCGAAACCGCAAGCCGCAATGTCTCGGTATTTTCCAGCCCGCAGGATCTGCTGGCCGCTGCGCAACACGATGAAATTGCGACGCATCCAGCACCGGAATCGATGCAGATCGAAGAGTTCGTCGAAGGTCCGATCCTGCATTTCGATGGTTTTGTCCGTGAAGGCGAGGTCGAACTGATCCAGCCGAGTCGCTACCACGGCACCTGTCTGGGCTATGCACGCGGCGAGTCCCTGGGGTCGCTGCAATTCGACGATCCGGCGTTGGCGGAGGTCGCGGCCAGATACGTGCGCGCCTGCGGCATCGAAAATGGTGCTTTTCACCTGGAGATGATCCAGACCGAAAGTGGGCCATGTTTTCTGGAAATCGCGCCGCGCGTGGGCGGTGCCGGCGTCAACGACGCCATGCGTCTGCGTTGGGGAATCGATCTTGTGGCGGCCGACATCGCCACACAGGCCGGCATGCCCGTTCCCGCGTATGCGTCCAACGCGACTGGCGAGCATTACGGCTGGTATGTCGTGCCTGGTCACCTGCATGCAGGTAGTCGATGTCGCGTGCGCTTCGACCATCCGCAACGTCAATACATCGTCACCGAAGCCGTGATCGGCGTCGACGAAATACTTGGTGCGGACATCACTTACAACGAATGCGAAGTGCCTCTCTATCTGATCGTCAAACAGGATGCTGCGATCGACGCCGCCACATTGATGGCCGGTATCGCGGATTCGATCGATATCCAATACTCAAAGGAATGACCCGATGCAAGACAAGATCATCATCGTCAAACGCGATTCACTGCCCGCTCTGACCCATGTAGACGTGGACGACCGTCAGGTGGATATCGGTGAGCTGCGCGACTTCGGCCGGCACGAGGCGCTGCGCGCCTGCATGGCGGCCAATGCGTCCACGGTATCGTTCGCCTGGACCACACTCAAACCCGGACAGACGCTGGCGATGCACACGCATCCCGTCGACAGCATGATCCTGGTGTGCGAAGGCGCCGGTCGATACTTCGGCGAATACGACGCCGAGCTGGGCGCGGGTGACATCATTTATGTGCGCAGCAACGCCCTGCATGGTTTCCAGGCAGCGGTGGACAGTTGCCTGCAGTGCCTGTCGATCCAGTTCGAGGGACGTGGCCTGTACGAGGACAGTGAGCGCAGTCTGGTCAAGTTCGGCAATGCCAGTCACTACGATGCCGTCCTGGCTTCGAACCGGCGCTGGAAGCAGTCGTTTGCCGAGCTGTGCATCTCGCTGAGTTCGGATATCCGTCGGTACGGGGACATCTACAACGCCAGCCTCTACGGCTACATCGGCCGTTGGTCGTCCGTGTTCCAGAACCTGCTGTTCCTGCGTCAGGCCAATACCAACTGCAAGTCGATCTCCGACATCTTCCGGGAGCATCTGCAGGACGAGTTCGGGCACGACGCGCTGCTGTCCAAATACGAATACCGCTGGGATGCACAGTTGGAAGCCTATTTCGGCTGGTTCCTCAACCAGATGTACATGCGTTCCGATGAGGCGAAACTCATCCTCGTGCATATGGTCATGGAGACCGCTGGCGACGTGTTCTCCGAAGTCATGGCGGCGTCCAGTGCCGGCAAGACCCAGATCGCCGATTACGTCGGCGTGCATGGTGAGCTCGACGGCGGACATGCCGATATCGGTTCCGAGATCATCAAGAATTATTGCTTCAGCCATCCCGCCGATGCCGAAAGCGCTTGCGAAGACGGCTGGCGGATGTTCATGGGCATGTTCACGCGGATGCGTGAACTGGCGTTGCAGGCCCAAGAGGCGGTCCAGCCATCCGACATGGAAGCAGCCTGAGCGATTCCGGCGGCGAAACGACGACAAGGGAGATAAGACGATGAACATGGATAGCAGGAATACCGTCAACGATGGCGTGGATCCGATGTTGTGGACGTTTGGGCGCGCACGCGCCGAATTTGATCTGCGGCGCGTGGATCTGGCGCGCCTCGGGCTGGATTTCAGCCGGCATTCGCGCGAGTACTGCGAGCGGGTGACCGGTGTGGATTTGGCGGGCATCGCGGTAGAGGATTTCCATCGCCACGTTCCCGTGGAGATGCAGACGCCGAACGACGTCAATATCAACGCGTGCACGCATCTCATCGAGGAGTCGGAAGATGCCGCGCTGTATCGCGACTACATCCGGACGCTGCTGCACATCTCCTACGAGGTGCTGGATTCCGATCTGGTATTCGAGGCCAAGCCTTTCCTCCGGCTGCATTTCCCGCAGCGCATGCCTGACCATTTCCGCCTCGCCAACGGGGAGATGGCCTGCTATCACAACGACATGATGTTCGGAGAGTATTGCCAGCAGTTCAATTGCTGGCTGTCGATCACCCGTTGTCGCGGCAGCAGCGGACTGCAGGTGGCCAGCCTTGCCGACAGTTGCCGCATCGTCGATCGTTTCATCGGGGCGTTGGGCCTTGGTGAGGCGGATTACGCCGAGTCTCGGGTTCGTTTTTTCGAATGGATGCGTGACGATGAGGACGCATACGGCTTCGTAAAGGAAAGGATCGCGCCGCTCGAATCCGAACAGAATGAACTGGTCATGTTCGATCCGATCAAGATCCACGGCACCGCCGAGAACATGCAGGATATGACCCGTTCGAGCATCGACTTCCGCATTCTGCCGCTGGAAGACTATGACCATATCGTCCGCCGCGCAGCGGAAAATGCCGAGAAGATCACGTCTTTCGATGGCATGGTCTATGTGCGTGGCGACTATTACCACACGGCAACCATTCGCGAGTATGCGGCGGCGCATGGGTTGGATGGTCACGCCGGATGAGGGCATTGCTGATGCGCGTGCTCGCATCGTTCGTGCTCGTGCATGCGCTGGCTGGGCCGGTCGCGGCGGGCGACATCGTTGCGCATCGGCTGACAGCCGATGATCGGATCGTGCTCGACGGTCGACTTGATGAAGGGGTATGGCAGGACGCCCCATCGAATCGCGAGTTCTTTGAGTTCAGTCCGCGCGACGATCGCGATGCGTCGCTGGCGACTTCGGTGCGGGTCGCGTTCGATGACACCAGTCTCTATGTCGCGCTATCAGCGAGTGACCATGATGCGATCGACATCCGCGCACCTTTCGCGCGTCGCGACAAGGTGTTCGCCGAGCAGGACATGTTCCAGCTGTTCATCGACGCCAGCGGTGAGCGCAAATCGGCGCAGTTCATCCGGATCAATCCGCGCGGTGCGGTGGGTGATGGCGTCTACACCGAAGCGGAAGGTGAGGATTTCTCGCCGGATTTTCCGTTCGAGGTGGCCGCAAACCGCAATGACGACGGCTGGAGTGCGGAGCTGCGGATTCCTTTCACTTCGCTCGGTTACGATGGCTCGGATCGGGACTGGAGTCTGCTGGTATTGCGCAACATGCCGCGCGCCGATCGTATCCGTTACGCCAATGTCAGGTTGCCGCGCGACAACAACTGTCTGCTCTGTTACAGCCCTGCGCTGCGCGGGCTTCATGATCTTCCGGTCGGTCTCGATTGGCGGCTGACGCCCCAACTCACCGCCAGCGTGCGTTCCGACGAAGCACGCGACCGCACCGGATTGCAGGCATCGCTGGATGCGAAAATCCGGGTCAATCCGCGCACTGTCGTCGATCTCACGCTCAATCCCGATTTCTCACAGGTCGAGAGTGATCTGCCGGTGCTCTCGGGCAACAGCCGGTTCTCGGTGCTGCTGCCGGAGAAACGGCCGTTCTTCCTTGAAGGTGCGGACCTGCTGGTGTCGCCGTTCAACGTCATGCACACGCGTTCGATCACCGATCCGGGGTGGGGTGCGCGTACGACCTATCGCAGCGATCGCGTCAACGTGGCCTTGCTGACCGCACGCGATCAGGGCGGCGGCAGCGTCATCGTCCCCGGGGCTTACGGCAACGATGTGATCGCGCAGGATTTCAGTTCGCAGGCGACGGTGTTGCGTGCGACCACCACGCATGCGGGCTTCACCTTCGGCGGTGTGCTGACCGATCGCAGTCTGGCCGATGGACGAGGCTATAACCGCGTCATCGGCCCCGACGCTGTGTGGCAGATCGGAGCCGACACGCGCATGCGCGCACAACTGCTGATGTCGTCGACGACCGCGATCGTCGATGCAGATGGCGAGCTGCATCGCGGCGCGCGACGCGACGGCACGGCCGCTTATTTCGATATCAATCGCGATGTGGGCGAGTGGCGTTTCTACGGACGCTATCGGGACATCGGCGAAGACTTCCGCGCCGACAACG
Source organism: Lysobacteraceae bacterium (assembly GCA_041751895.1). Lineage (GTDB taxonomy): Bacteria > Pseudomonadota > Gammaproteobacteria > Xanthomonadales > Xanthomonadaceae > Lysobacter_I. The sequence goes on from JBGSID010000340.1 coordinate 34,258, forward strand.
GTTTTCTCACCCAGTCCGGTGTGCGTGCGCTCGATATCGAGGCGACGCGTCGTTATTACCGCGAAGGGTCTTGGCGTGAGATCAGTACTTATCTCAGCATGGGCCGGGTTCAGGACCGTGACGGCCACATCGTGTCGCAGAGCGTGAATCCGGGCGTGTATCTGGCGGGTCCGCGCGGCATCGGTCTGAATCTCGAATGGAGACCGGATGAGCGCATCGTGTTGGCGCCGGGCGCGCCGCTGCTGCGTCGCGGCTACGGACGCATCGCGTTCGACATCGCGCCCAGCGCATGGCTCAATCGCGTCGTGGTCGATATGGAGCTGGGCGACCAGATCGACTACGAAAACGGAAGACTTGGCCGTGGCGGATTGGTCAGCGCGTTTGCCCGTTGGCGGCCTTTCGATCGCTTCGAGATGGAGCAGGAGTACAGCCGTTTCTGGGTTGATGCGAGCGGTGGTGATGCCGGTCGTATCTATACCGAGGACACGTTGTCGTGGACCTCGATCCTGCACTTCGGTGCACGTGACACCCTGCGAGCCATCTGGCAGCGGGATGCGATCCGCAGGAATCCGAACGCCTATCCGGTGCCGGTCGACGTGCGTGGCGGTAGCGAGGAATTGTCGCTGGTGTACGCGCATACGCACCGCTTCGGATCGGCGCTGTATGTCGGTTGCACTGTGGCCGATCAGCGTGCCACGGCTGACGATCGACGCTGGGAAGTCTTTGCCAAGGCGAGTTGGACGTTCTGACAATGAGCGCGGCATGGGCAGATTGTTGGAAAACAATCTGCCGGACGCTGCGACACGTTTTCGTTCAATGTTCTGTTCGATGTGTTGTTCAATCGAACGCCAGTACGTCCAGCTTGAGCCGGTCGAGTTCGATCTCGTCGCGCTGCAGCGCGACAGGGTCGGCATTGACCAGATCGATCCAGCCGGCGTCGCCTGACAGGTCATGGGTGAGCTTCACGGTCTGGCCGACTTCGGCATGCAGGCTGATGCGTCGGAACGAGGGCAGACGCTCGATCTCGTCCAGATGGCGCAGCGCGGTCAGCAAACCTTCGCGCTCGGCGATGAGATAGACGCGAATGGCGTGCGCATGCGACACGAAGTCTGCGGATGGCGGTGGTGCGGCCAGGAACGCATCGACCGTGTATTCAACCTGGCTGCGGCCGTCCGTACGCAGGTCGCGTACGAGTTTGTGCGTATCGCCGCCGCTCAGGCGTGGGCCGACCTCGATGAAGATCATCTCGCCGCGCGAGTTGATCTTCAGTTCCATATGTGAGGCACCGATACGGAAGTCGAGTGCATCCAGCGCCTGCGTCGCGAAGTCGAACGCGCGGCGCGCGATCGGATCGGTCGCGGGCAGGTAATACTCTTTCTCGTAGATGAAGGCGCGGCCGTTGTGTGGGCCTTTCTGATAGCGGAAACAATCGATCGGCACGTGCTTGCCGGCGAAGGAGACGAAGTCGACCACGTATTCGTCGCCGTCGATGTATTCCTGCACCAGTGCCGCGCTGTTCATGGCACCCATCAGGTTGCGCTGGCCGCAGATCGCGGCGAATGCGCTCGCCACCGCATCGGCATCGGCGCACAGATGCACATTGTCGCTGCCGCCTGATTCGACGGGTTTCACCACGACGGGAAAGCCGTTGCTGTGTGCCCAGGCCTGGATGGTGTCGATATTGTCCGATTCGAGCTGCAGTGGGATGCGCAGACCGGCTTCGGCCACCATCCGGCCCATCAGCGACTTGTCGCGGCGTGCGGCGGATTTGCGCAGGCCGTTGAAGGGCAGTCCAACCTGTGCACACAGCGCATCGGCGTACACGATCGAGGGATCGACGCACCCGACGATATGGGTGATGCCTGCACGCCGGACCTGTTCCGCCATGTCTGCGATGTTGGCAGTGGCGCGCAGCACTTCGCCTGGCGCTTTGTCGAGTGTGCCGACGTTGCCGCTTTCGATGCTGGCGAAAGGAATGCCGCGTGCGTTGAGTTCTTCGAAAAACGATATCGATGTGCGGATCGGATCGACAAGCCCGAATTTGATCGGTGTAAGGGTGGACACGGTGTTTCCATACTGGATGCCGCGCGACGGGACGGCGCGGCTTCGTCCACGGTACGCCGATCGGCATCGCCGCCAGCATGACCGAACCTTCCTTGCGTACGCGATGACGCGTTGGCGGTGCCGCGCTCCTGCGGGTAATCGACGAAGCGCGGATCGAGAGCCGCAGCTAAGTTACCCGATCGGCATGGGCTTGTGTTGCAATAGACGGTCTGCCGGGTGCGACGCGGATGTGGCTCATGCGGAGCCGGTCGTATGCATGCCATACAACAGCAGTCATCGAGAAGGAGTTCGTGTGCGCCATGTACTGATAGTGGGTGGAATGGGTCCGACGATCCGTGATGTGTCCGGGCTCGGTATCGAGATCAGCATGTTCCAGCACGCGGAACTCGTACGTCCGGAGACGCCGAAGTTGTCGTCGCGGCTGTTCGTGTTCGACTACGAACAACAGGAAGAGTCGGTGTCGCTGGCGCGCTGGCTGCACGCGCGGCATCCGATCGACGTCGCGATCTCGTTCACGGAAAGCGGTATCGAAATCGCAGCGGCGATCTGCGCGCAATTGGGCATTCCCGGCAATCCGCCCGATGCAGTGCGCCTCAGCCGTGACAAGCATGCGATGCGTGAGCTGATGTCAGCACGCGGTATGCCCGCAGTGCGTTTCCGCAAATGCATGAATGCCGAAGCAGCACGTTTTTTTTGCCGTGAACTGGGTGTTCCGGTCATCCTCAAACCCGTCTCCGGCACTGGCAGTGAGGGGGTGTGTCGGGTGGATTCGCCGGAAGGTGTCGACGATGCCTGGACGCGGATGGCGGGGAGTGCATCGCAGGGTGTGCTGGCCGAGGAGTTTTTCGACGGGCCCGAGTACAGCGTCGAAGCGCTCACCATCGACGGCGTGCATCGACTGATTGTCGTCACAGAGAAACTCACCAGTGACGCCCCGTATTTCATCGAGAGCGGGCATCAGATGCCGGCCGCGCTGGCCAGCGACGATCACGAGCAGATCGAAGCGGCGGTGTTTGAACTGCTGGACGCGATCGGCCATCGCCTGGGGCCTTCGCACACCGAGCTGCGTCTGACCGCACAGGGTCCGCGCATCATCGAAACCCATACACGTCCGGGTGGCGACTTCCTTCCGGTGTTGGTCGAGGGTGCGTGCGGCGTGGATCTGGTGCGCGAGACGCTGTCGTGCATCGGCGGAAAGACGCCATTTGCATCTGAGGATCCGGCGCGTCCGTCGGCTGCCATGGCGATCCGTTTCTTCGCCTTGAGCGACGTGGTGATCACCGGCATCACTGGACTGGACGATGCCGCCACGATGCCCGGTATCGAGCATGTGGTGTGTGACGTTGCTGTTGGCGACAGTGTTGGGCCACCAACGTCATCGGACTCCCGTCAGGGGTTCATCGTCGCGCGAGGGGCGACGTTGGATGAGGCGCAGCAGCGGGTGATGGCCGCGATTGCGCGGGTTGGATTTGAGACCACCCCTCGTATCTAGCGCCGTGTCTGGAATGCGAGCAGGCGGCGAACTTCGCAGCCCTCTAGTGAGTTCATAACCAGCCGCCTTTTTGCCGCTGGTTCAGGCCCTGCAGCAGCAGGACGGCTTTCGGGCTGCTGATGCGTCCGTCGATCAGATCTCGGTAGATGCGGTTGGCGGTTCGCCTTCGGCGGATGGCGTCGAAGCCGTCGATCACTCTTTCGATCTTCGGGACGATGGCGCGGCGCCAGCGGCTTTCGGCCTTCTTTTCCGCAGACGCGAATACTTTTGCGTAGCCGCTTTGGCGATTCTGTTCCAAGGTCCGCAGGTGTGCCTGGAATTCGTCGCTCTGCGCGATCGCGCTGTCCCTGGTTTCAGCAATGGCGCGGGCGATGTGCTCGTATTCGAGAATGCCGAGCTCGACGGAGCTGGCGAGTGTGCGGACCGCTTCGAGTGCGATTTCCGGTTGGCGTGCGCGGATCCGTTCGCAGAGTCTGGCGTGCCGGTCCCAGGCCTGCCAGCGATAGATGAAATCCAGACCTGTGCCCTTGATGTTCTGGATGCCCATGCAACGGATCCGCAGTCCGGGCGGTGCGGCGGCGGCGACATCGCGAATCAGGACATTGCCCTTCGTGTAGTAATCGCTGACGGTTCCGATCCGGGCGGAGAACAGTGCCCACAGCACCTCGTTCATCTGCGTCGGCTGGACTTCCGTCCCGCTCTGGATCCGGGTGAAAAGATCGGCGGCCGCCTTCGCGTCGTCGCGGTCACGCGCGTACTGCGTGCGTACGGCATCGATGTGCGCGTCGGGGATTTTGATACTGGCGAGGGTCGCCAGCCAGGTCTCGCTGTCGACATCGCGGTCGGCCGATGCGCCGAGGCCTATGCAGGCGGCGCGCAGGCGGGCAAGGACTTCGCTGTCGTTGCGCGGAATCCGCCAGCGGCGCAGGAGCGCATCGAGACTGGCGCGCCGGTCCCGGCTGGTGTCGTTCCAGTCGAATTTGCCCATGAATTCGTCGAATGACGTGCGAATGAACTGGTGCAGGCCGTCGAGGTTGCCGCCGATCAGGAAATGCCGATCTGCGCCGATGTCGTTGACCAGAATCGCGGCGAACACCTGACTGCGCGCCACGCGATCGGCGCGATTGTTGACCACGGTGCACGTCCACAGCTCGGGATCCGTATCCAGCGCGTGTGCGTTCATCCCGGTCCGCAGCCAGTTGCTCAGCGTGCCGTGACGCTCGTTGGCGGACATGCCGTTGATGAATTCGATGCGGCGGCCATCAATGGTCGCTTCGGGGTAGATCTTCAGCACCCCGAGGTCGGCGACGACATGGTCGGCCATTTCTTTCAGCACGACATCGCGCGGCAGGCCGAGGTCGGTGTACATCCGGGTGACCAGGGCGACGTTGTAGGGATGTTCCTGATAGGGGAAACGGTCGAGGATATCGTTCGTGAGCAGACCGGCTTCGAGCCAGTCTATCTTCGCGCAAGGTGTTCCGCGTTCGCGCGCGGCGGCCTCCAGATAGGGCCGCATGTTTTCCTCACTGGTGTACAGCCTGCCCCCGGTCGGGACGAATTCGGAGATCACCTGCGGCAGATCGACGCCGGCGGGGCCCTGGATGTCCTCGTGGTCCGGGAAACAGTTGGTGATGGTGGAGACGTCGTCGCGCATCCACCGCTGCTGCAGGATGCGGACGTAGCGCGGATTGAGACCCATGCATTCCCACAGATAGACATCCGCGCCCAGTGCAGCCGCGATCCGGGTGAGGTTGGCCTGTTCCCAGATGGTGGCCTTGTCATAGGGGCGGAACAGGAACATTTCGCTGAGCGGCCGGTTGGCGCGGCCATACAGGAACATCGCTTCGCAGCCGGTGGTTTTGGATACGACGGTGAGGCCCAGTCCGGCGAGCACGCCGGCTTTCAGGCGTTCCGTACCCGACTTGCCACGGGTGCCCCAGCCGCCCATCACCAGCGGGATGGCGTTGCGGGCGCGTCGGAACAGCCGATTCAGATGCAGATGCTGGCCGTAGAACCATGCGCTGAGCGCCAACACGAACGCGACCAGCTGGGGAATATCGTTCTGATACAGGGACTGCACGTAGTCCCGGGCATGTTCGCCCAAGACCGGGAATGCGGTCAGCGCCGCCGCTTCCGCTGCGCTGCCGGTCGCGAAGAAGCGCGTCAGGCGCGGGTCGGACGGGTCGTCGTCGCCATTGAGACCCACATGGGGTGCGAAACCGAACCGGATGCCGTGCTCCGCCAGCGCTTCGGCGTAGGCCTCGGGGCCGAACGGACTGTCGGTGGTCCAGTTGCGCAGGGCAGCGATCCGCGCGAAGTCGCGGCTGATCGCCCATTTCGCCCGCAGTCGGGCCAAGAGCGACGCGGGGATCTCCACCGAGGTCACGCCCTCGGCGGTGACAATCCGCAGCGGTTTGGCCGGCCAGCCCTGATCCAGCGCCGACAGCACCTGATCCGGCAACGGCAGCCAGGGCCGCCAGCCGCCTTCTTCGGAGAGATGCAGCGGCTCGCCCGGTACCTTGGTGCGCGACACTTCCGCGACCCGGCCGGCCGGCACGTGCAGCAGGCCGCGATAGGTTCGACCCCGCAGATGCGAGTAACTCTGGCGTTTGTCGGTGGACGGATGACGCGACTCGTGCAGGAAGCGCCACAGCCGCGTGCCCCAGCGGTAGTCGCGCACGATCCGCCAGCCACGCGGGCGCGCTTCAAGATCGAACCCGAAGTTCTCCCGGGCCGCGACCGACAGCGCACGGGCGAGTCGCAGCGGATCCGCTTCGGAATGCGGCCCCGGGGCATGCTGCTCAGAGGCATGCTGTCCAGCGCCTTGCAGATCGTGGGTACGCAGATCAAGCCGTTCGCCCAATGG
>JBGSID010000341.1:0-3056 GCA_041751895.1 Lysobacteraceae bacterium
CGCGGTTTCCGCATCGAACTGGGCGAGATTTCCACCGTCGCCGCGTCCTGCCCCGGCATGCAGCGCGCGGTCGCACTGGCGCGCCCCGGCCCCGATGGCGCCAAACGTCTGGTCGTCTGGGTACAACCGGCCGACGGACAGACCGTCGACATCGCCGCAGTGCGTCGCCATCTGCAGGACCGCTTGCCCGAGTACATGGTTCCGGCCGCGATCGTGCCGGTCGCCGGCTTCTCGCTCACCGCCAACGGCAAGCTCGACACCAGCGTCCTGCCCGATCCGGATGCCGCCGCACTGGTGCAGCGGCCGTACGAAGCGCCGTTGCCCGGCGTGGAAACGCAGATGGCGGCGGTCTGGTCGGAATTGCTGTCGGTGCCCCGCATCGGCCGCAACGACAATTTCTTTGAGCTCGGCGGGCATTCGCTGCTCGCTTTGTCGCTGTCGGAACGCCTGCGCAAGATCGGTCTCGCGGTCGACGTGCGCACGCTGTTCGAACAACCCACGTTGTGCGAATTGGCCGCCGCCGTGGCGCCGGACACCGCGTCCGCGCCCACGGCACCGCCGAACCTGATCCCCGCCGACTGCACCCGGATCACGCCGGACATGCTGCCATTGGTGCAACTGTCGCAAGACGAGATCGATCGGATCGTCGCGACAGTGCCCGGCAACGCCGCCAACGTGCAGGACATCTATCCGCTGGCACCGTTGCAGCAGGGCATGTTCTTCCATCACGTCGGCACCAGCGAAGGCGACCCGTACCTGCTCGGCGCGCTGCTGTCGCTGGATGAGCGCGAGATGGTGGACGCTTATCTGAAGGCGCTGCAGTCGGTACTGGCCCGACACGACATCCTGCGCACGTCCGTGCAATGGGAAGGCTTGGACGCGCCGGTACAGGTGGTCTGGCGCCATGCCGACCTGCCGGTGCAGGAATACGCGCTTGATGCCGCCGACGGCGATATCGCTGATCAGCTCTGGGCACGCGTGGATCCGCTGCATCACCGCATCGACATCCGTACCGCGCCACTGATGCGCGTGGCGCTTGCACACGATGCTGCACAGGGCTGCTGGCTGTTGGCGATGCAGTACCACCATCTCGCCATCGACCACACCGCGATGGAAGTGCTGCAGCGCGAGGTACAGGCCTACATGGTCGGGCGCGAATCCGAATTGCCGCCGCCACAACCGTTCCGGCAATTCGTCGCGCAGACGCTGTCCACGTCCGGGACCGGCGCGCACGAAGCCTTCTTCGGCAAGCTGCTGGGCGATATAGACGCACCGACCGCACCGTTCGACCTGCTCGACGTGCAGGAAGGCGGCATGGACGTGAGCGAAGCGCGACTGCCCGTGGATCCGGCGCTGACCCGTCGCCTGCGCGAACGCGCGCGACTACTCGGCGTCAGCCCCGCCAGTCTGCATCACCTCGCCTGGGCTCTGGTGCTGGCGCGCACCACCGGCCGTCGTGACGTGGTGTTCGCGACCGTGCTGTTCGGCCGCCTGCAGGGCGGTCAGGACGCGGCACGTTCGCTCGGCATGTTCATCAACACACTGCCGATCCGCTTCACCCTGGACGACACCGGCGTACGCGAAGCTGTACGCCAGGCTCAGGGCACGTTGTCCGAACTGCTGCGCCACGAGCACGCATCGCTGGCATTGGCACAGCGCTGCAGCGGCGTGGAGCCGCCGTCGCCGCTGTTCACCACGCTGCTGAATTATCGTCATGGTGATCTGCCGCCAGAGACCGAGGACGACGCGACAGCGCCAGTGCGCCTGCTGCGCGCGCACGAACGCACCAACTATCCTCTGTTGCTGTCGGTGGACGACGGCAGCGAAGGCTTCACCCTCAGTGCGCAGGTGCAGCGGCCGCTTGATCCCGCACGCATCTGCGCCTACATGCATCAGGCCTTGCAGGATCTGGTGCATGCACTGGAACAGGAACCGGCGCGGCCATGGCGCACGCTTGATGCGATGCCGGCTGCGGAACGCGCGCAACTGTTGGCTGCGGCCAACGGCCCGCGCACCACAGGCAGTGGTCTGGTGCATGCATTGGTCGATGCCCAGGTCGCACGCACGCCGGACGCCATCGCGGTCAGCATGGGCACGCGACAGGTGTCCTACCGCGAACTCGACGCACGCGCCGTGCATCTGGCCAAACGCCTGCGCGCACTCGGCGTCGGACCGGATACGCGTGTCGCGGTGTGTTGCGAACGTTCGCCCGAACTCGTGATCGGTGTGCTCGGCATTCTCAAGGCCGGCGCGGCTTACGTGCCGCTGGACGCTGCGCATCCGGCGCAGCGGCTCGCGCACATGCTGGAAGATTCCGCACCGCTGGCGGTACTGACCGGCGGTGAAGGACATGCCGCCATTGCCGCGCTGATGCCGTCGATGCCGCTGCTGAGACTCGACGCGGATGAACATCTCGCCGAAGACAGTGACGATCTGTCGATTCCCGACCTGCACGACGGCCATCTCGCCTACGTGATCTACACCTCCGGCTCCACCGGTCAGCCCAAGGGCACGGCGATGCCGCACCGCCCGCTGGCCAATCTGCTGGCGTGGCATCTGGCGCGCGAAGCAGGCACTCCGCCGGTCACCCTGCAATTCGCGTCGATCGGTTTCGACGTCGCGTTCCAGGAGATCTTCTCCACGCTCGCTGCAGGCGGTCGTCTGGTGATGATCGAAGAGACCGCACGTTTCGACCCGGGCCAACTGTGCGCGGTGCTGTGCGAACAGCAGGTCTCGCGCTTGTTCCTGCCCAACGCGGCCTTGCGCATGCTGGCCGAAGCCAGCGCACACAGCGACATCGCCGCATGGCCGGACACGGTGCGCGAGATCATCACGGCAGGCGATCAGTTGAAGATCACCCCGGCCGTGATCCAACTGCTGCGCCGTTTCGACGGCTGCGTGCTCGAAAACCATTACGGCCCCACCGAAACCCACGTGGTCACCGCCTATCGCCTCGAAGGCGATCCGGCGAACTGGCCGGCATTGCCGGCGATCGGCCGGCCGCTGCCGGGCGTGCGCGCCTATGTGCTCGACAGCGAAGGCCGGCCCGCACCGGT
>JBGSID010000342.1:0-12271 GCA_041751895.1 Lysobacteraceae bacterium
ATGGGCCATTCGCTGGGCGGAGCGGCAACGGCGCTGGCCCTCGCGCGCGGGCTGGCCGCCGAGCGCGCGATCCTGATCGCGCCTGCGGCCGATCCCTTCGCTGCGATGGAGCGCTTCAGCCGGTTCGTATGGCTGGGCAGACATTTCGCGCAGCGCATGGCGACGCTGTTTGAAATGCAGACGCGAGTCCCGATCGACGATCTGCAGGCACATCGCAATGTGCCCCTGATCGGCCGACCGGCATTGATCGTCCACGACCTGGAGGACCGCGAAGTGCCGTGGGCCGAAGGCGAACGTTATGCGCGGTTGTGGCACGGTGCTCGGATGATCACGACCCGCGGCTTCGGCCACAATCGGATTGCGGATCATCCCCAGGTCATCTCGGATGCGTTGCGCTTTCTTCGCGATGAGGCGGTCGGGGATCGGATCGTGTCCTCGCCCAATCTGCCCTACGGCTTCGCCTGAAGAGGGCAACGCTGATGCGGTGATCCACAGGAGTGATCCACATGATGACCCACATCAGGATCACCGCCTTTGCATCGTCTTCGGTTGCGCTCGGCCCGCGCTGGGCCTGACAATTCGAGGTTCAGCCGAACGCGGCTCACTTGGCGCCATTTGATGACCGACGATACGGCAATTGCACTTCCCGATCCGATCGCTGACCAGCCGCATGCCATCGTCGAGCGCGATGGTGTCCGCTACACCTTGTTGGGCACGGCGCATGTCTCCAAGACCAGCGTCGACACGGTGCGGGCCGCCATCGCCACCGGCAGTTACGACACGATCGCGGTCGAACTCGATCCTCAACGTGCACAGGCACTGACCGATCCCGACTCGCTGGCGAGTCTGGATCTGGTCAAAGTCCTTCGCGAAGGCAAGACCGCAGTGTTCGCCGCGAATCTCGGGCTTGCGGCTTATCAACGCCGCCTCGCCGAGCAGCTCGGGATAGAGCCCGGCGCGGAGCTGAAGGCCGCAGTGCTCGATGCGCGAGCACTCGGGCTGGAACTGCATCTGATCGATCGCGACGTCGGCCTGACCTTCAAACGCGCGATGCAGCGCCTCGGCTGGTGGGGCCGCGCCAAGGTATCGGGCGGTTTGATGGCGTCGCTGTTCTTCGATGAGGAAGTGTCCGACGAACAGATCGAAGGCCTGAAGGAAGGCGATATTCTGGAGGCCAGTTTCAGCGAATTCGCCGCCGACAGCCCCGCACTGTATGAAACAGTGATCGCCGAACGCGACCAGTATATGGCGGCACGCCTGCGCGAGATCCCGTCGCGGAACGAGGCGCGCGAAGTGCTGGCGGTGGTCGGTGCAGGCCATCTGCAGGGCCTGGCGAAACATCTTCGCGAAGACGATCGCGACCCTGCAACGCTCCGAACCTCGCTCGAAGCGGTCCAGGAAAAATCGTCGTTTCCGTGGTTCACGCTGCTTCTGGGGTTCTTCCTGCTCGGCGGCTTCGTCTGGGGATTCTGGCGCGGCGGCTTTGAAGTGGGCAGCGACCTCATCCTCCAGTGGGTACTGGTCACTGGCACGCTGGGCGCGATCGGCTGTGCCATTGCCGGTGGACACCCGCTCAGCATCCTTGCGGCCTTCGTCTCGTCGCCGGTTACACCCCTGCACCCGGCACTGGCATCAGGCACTGTCAGCGGTCTGGTCGAAGCCTGGGTCCGCAAACCGACTTACGCCGATTTCATGGCACTTCGCGACGATATACAGACCTTCAAAGGCTGGTGGCGCAACCGGGTGGCGCGGATCCTGCTGAATTTCTTCCTCACCAGCATGGGCACGGCCATCGGCGTGTGGACCGGCGGCGCGAGGATGCTCAGCAAACTAATGGGCTGAGAGTGCCGCATGCATGCCCTGAAGAGGCATGCTCCGGTGCAACCCCTCATCGGTCGACCGCATTCAAAGCATGCGGTCGATGAAAGCGCTCACATCGATCTCATGCGATGACCGCGATGACCAGATGGCAGCCCGCGCGATGGGCTTTTTGTTGGACGATCATGCCGAGCCATTTCGCAACGACCGGCATGCCGTAGAACGGCACGCCGGTGTTGCTTCGTTGGCGGCGTGCCAACGGCAGCCGTCACGCCATCATCTGCAGGTTCACTCTCCGTGAATCGCCGCAACGGCTGCGGCCGGCACTGCTCGCTTGCCACGAGCCCTTGCGATCACGCGCGTGGTGTTCGAACGCAGATCGTCGAGGACGGCGTAAATCGTCGGCAGGAACAACAGGCTGACCACGGTCGAAAACGCGAGGCCGCCCGCGATGGCGCGGGCCATCGGGAAATACGGCGGGCCGCCACCGGCCATCGACGTCTGTCCCAGCGAAATCGGCACCATCGCCAGAATCGCCGTACCCATCGTCATCAGGATCGGGCGCAGGCGCTCGCGACTGCCTTCCACCAGCGCGTCGGTGCGCGACATGCCACGCCGCCGCAGGTTGTTGATGTGCTCGATCATCACGATGCCGTTGTTCACCACCACCCCCATCAACACGAGGATGCCGATGAAAGCCATCACGTTGAACTCCGTACCGGTGAGCCAGAACAACCAGAACACGCCGAACACCGAGAACAACACGCCGCTCATGATCGCCGATGGGAACAGCAGCGACTCGAACACCGCCGCCATCACCACATAGATCATCACCAGTGCGATGAGCAGATTGAACATCATCTGCGTGGTTGCTTCCTGATCGTTCTGGAAGCCGCTGCCATCGAACGTATAGGTGTAGCCAGCAGGGAACGGAATCGCCTTCAGCGTATCTTCCATGGCCTTGCGCGCTTCGGGCATGGCGACCTTGTCGGCAAGATTCGCCTGGATGGTCAACGTCGTCTGACGATTGGAGCGCTGGACTTCCGAAGCGGCCGCGCCGATCCCGACATCAACCATGGCGAGCAATGGCACGATCTGGCCGTCGGCGGCGCGCACCGTGAATGCAGAGATATCCTTGATGCCGAAATTTTCGGCTCCGGCGAAACGCACCCACACCGGCACTTCGGTGTCTCCCTGACGGAATTCGCGCAGAGGCGCGCCGCGAAGTGCGAGTCCGACGAATTGCGAGACCTGCTGGGCACTGAAGCCGAACGCTGCAGCACGCTCGCGATCCACCTTCACGGTCATCTCGCTGTTCTGGTCGCCGCTGTTCACACGGACGTCAAGCAGCTCTTTCCGCTGCGCGAGGATGGGCAGGAAGTCGTTGGCGATTTCCTTGAGTGTTTCGGAGGAGTCACCCACCAATTGAACCTGTACGTTGTCGCTCAGGCCATTCCCACCGCCCTGGCCGCCCTGATTACCGATGCCGATCTTGGCGCGCGCCGATTTCGGCAACGCTTCGCGCAGGTCGGTGACCAGTTTCTCCGTCTCGCCTCGCTTGTCGGTATCGAATTTGACCTGCGTCCCACCCCAGCCTTGCTCGCTGTAATAGGAGTAGACCTGAACGATGTGGAATTTCTTCCGGTTGGCATCGAGGAATTTTTCAACCTTCAGAATTTCATCCGACATCTGCGCTTTGGTGTAAGCGCCATTCCATTGATAGAAGATGTTCGCTTCGCCGCCCTCGGACCCACCGAACATGTTGGTCTTCATCTGCGTCGGAGGAATCAGGCTCAACAGCACGATCAGAACGATGCCCAGGATGCTCTTGCCGCGATGTTCCAGCGTCCAGCGCAGGAAAGCCGCATAACGCTTCTGCAGCGCCGGAATCAGCCCGCGATCGTTGCGCACTGCCGGCGGCGTTTTCATCCGGGCCGACAACATCGGAATCAGGCTCACCGCCACCAGCCATGACGCCAGCAGCGATACCGAAATGGTGATCGCGATCTGCGACATGAAAATACTGATCATGTTGCGTTCGCCGAACAGGTTCGGGACGAACACGATGCAGTGACAGAGCGTGCCTGCAGACAGTGCGATGGCGACGTTGCGCGTTCCGATGAGCGACGCGAGCTTCGGCTTGGTCGGCATCCGCTCGCGTTCCTGATAGATGCTTTCGACTACCACCACCGCGTTGTCGACCAGCATGCCGACTGCGAGCAGCAGCCCCATCAGTGTCAGGATGTTGAGCGTGACCCCGGCGAAGTACATGAAGCCGAGGGTCATGATGAAACAGATCGGAATCGCCGTCGTCACCATCAGTGTTGATGGCCAATGCCGCAGGAAGAAGTACAGCACGATGACCGACAGCAGCAGGCCGATCAGACCCGCTTCGGCGAGTTCCACCAGGGATCCCGTGACGGCCGAGCCCTGGTCGTCGATCACCTTGACCTGGACCCCCGACAGCGCGGGATCCTTCGAGATCGCTTCGACCTCGGCGAGCACAGTACGCGAGACCTCGACGAGGTTGGCGCTGCGCTCCTTGAAGATGTCCAGACCGACCGCAGGCTGCCCGTCGAGGCGGCGACCGTAGTCGATCCGCGCCGGCTTGAGTTCGACATCCGCCACATCGGAAAGCCGGGTGCCTTTACCGTCGACCACGATGTCACGATATTGCTGCAGATCGACGATCTCACCGACCGGTTGCACACGCAGACGCCGGCCGCCGTCATCGATCTGGCCACCCGAGACCGAAAAATTGACATCGCGAAGACGGGCATTGAGATCGTTGAGGCCGATGCCGTGCGCGTTCATGCGATCAGATGAGATGGCGATCTGCACCTCGTTCGGCGGCGCGCCCTGGACGTCGACTCGTGCGACGCCAGGGATCCGCTCGATGCGACGCTTGAACTCGCGGTCGATCATCTCGTATTCACGGGTGAGATCTCGCCCGCTGGCCAAGCGCACCTTCAGAACGGGCTCATCGCTGGTCGAGAACTTCATGACCATGTAGCGCTGGAGATCGTCCGGGAGATCGTCGCGAATGGCATCAATCCGCTCGCGCGCTTCCGATGCCGCGATGGACACATCGCGTTCCCAATCCGTGAACTGGATGAACATCGAGGCGCCGTCGGCACGTGCGCTGCCATCCATGCGCTTGATGCCGGTCATCGTCGATACGGCTTCTTCAACCGGACGAAGCACGGTGCGTTCGACTTCTTCCGGCGTGGAACCGCTGTAAGGCAGTTGCAGGAAAATACCCGGGAAGGTCACCGAGGGCAGCGCTTCGAGCGGCAATCGCACCGACGCGATCAGGCCGATCACCACCAGCGACACGAAGAACATCACCGTGGTGACGGGACGCTTGATGCTGAACTCGGCGATGCTCATGACGGCAAGCCTCCCTCGTCGATCGCTTCATCGAAGTCTTCGCCGCTCTTGGCATGGGCGCGACGGGCGCGGGCAACATAGTGTTCATCGGGCCGGCGATCGAGCAGATCGTAGACCACGGGAATCACCACTAGCGTCAGCAGTGTCGACACCAGCAGACCGCCGATCACCGTGATCGCCATCGGCGAGCGTACTTCCGCACCTTCACCAAAGGCCAGTGCCAGCGGCAAGAAGCCAAACAAAGTACACAGGGTCGTCATCATGATCGGGCGAAGGCGGGAACGTGCACCCTCGATCAGCGCATCGCGCTTGGCGAGACCCGATTCCCGTCCCTGATTGACCTTGTCGATCAGGATGATCGCGTTCTTCACGACCAGACCCACCAGCAGGATCAAGCCGATGAAGACCACCACCGAGATGGTGGAACCGGTCAACAACAACGCCAGAATCGCACCAACCAAGGCCAGCGGAATGGTGAACAGAATGACGAAGGGATGCAGCAGCGATTCGAACTGCGATGCCATGACCAGATAGACCAGGAAGATCGCGAGGCCGAACGCGAAGATCAGCGACTGCAGCGACTCCGACAGCTCTTCGCCCTGCCCGCCGATATGCAGCCCGATGCCAGCACCGAGACCGCCATCCACATTGGAGACCATCTCCTGGACTTCGCGTACCGCAGTACCGAGGTCGATATCGCGCAGATTCGCGGAGACGATCGCAACCCGTACCTGATCGGCGCGATGGATTTCACTCGGCCCGGTCGTCGAAATCACGTCGGCCACCGAGTCCAGCGTCACTGGATTGTTGCTGCCGGGATTCACGATCAGGCGGCGAATGTCATCGACCGTGGCCCGATCACTTTCACGCGCACGCACCAGCACGTCGATTTTCCGGCTGCGGAAGCTGTATCGGGTGGCGACGTCACCACGGACCTTTTTCACGACCGCATCGGCGATCTGGCGTGTCGTCAGACCCAGCGCACCCGCACGTTCCTGATCGAAGTGGATCTGGATTTCAGGAAAGCCCTGCTCGACCGTCGATTTGACGTCGGCATAGTGCGGATTGTCGCGCAGCATCGCCGACATTTTGCGTCCCGCCCGTTCGATGCTTTGCAGATCCTGACCGCGCAGTTCGATTTCCAGCGGCATCGAGAAACTGAAGAGCTCGGGACGGCTGAAATCGACCTGCACACCGGCATAGCGTTTGGCGCTCTCGCGGAGTCCATCGACCAGTGCAGCTTCGCGCTTGTCGTCGCCACTGCTGGACATGACCACGCTCAATTTGCCGATATTCTCGCCGCTTTCGGTCGGGCTCGCATCGAGTCGCGTACCACTGCCGCTGACGCCGTACAGCGCGCGGATCCCATCGTCTTTCCCATGCGTTTTCTGCAGTTCGCGCACGATGCGGTCGGTGTCGCGCAGCGGCGTGCCGGGCGGGAGTTTGACCGTCATTTCGAAGCGGTCCTGCGCCAACTGCGGAATCAGGTCAGTCCCCAGCAACGGCACGAGCAACAGGCTCAGACCGAAAGCAGCGGCCGCCAATGTCAGCACGATGGTCGGCCTGCGCAAGGCGCCGGGCAGCACTCGCAGATAGGCCGCTTCGATGCGGTGATATGGCGCCATCGCCAGATCGCTGAGCTTGCGCATGACCGGGCCGATCACCGCAGACAATCCCCGCCACAACCGCACGAAGACAAACGCGATGCCGAAGCTGCTCCCACGCACGCCAGTGCCGATGCCACGTCCGGTGGCCGCCAGCGGTTTCTGCCAACGCGCTTCCGGCTGCCACTGCGGATGCGGCGGCTCTTCAGGAAACGCCATCGGTGCCTGGTCGCGCCAACCGCTGAGCATCGGAATCAGGGTCATCGATACGATCAGCGAGATGCCGATGGCCGTCGCAACGGTCAGCGCCTGATCGCGGAACAGTTCCCCCGCGATGCCTTGCACGAAGACCAGCGGCAGGAACACCGCGATCGTGGTGAGGGTGGAAGCGACCACCGCCATGCTCACTTCGCGGGTGCCTTCGATCGCGGCGGCAAATACGCTCAAGCCTCGCTCGCGCGCTTTGGCGATACTTTCCAGTACGACGATCGAGTCATCCACGACAAGACCCGTCGCCAGCGCGAGACCACCCAACGACATGACGTTGAGGCTCAGCCCGAACTGCCCCATGAAGAAGAATGTCGCGACGATCGAGACCGGCAGCGACAGCGCGATCACGAAGGTGCTCCAACCATCGCGCAGGAACAGGAAAATGATCAACACCGCAAGCAAACCGCCCACCACCGCATCGAATTTCACGTCGCTGATGGCGTGACGGATGAACTGCGACTGGTCGTCGACCGTCGTCAGCTCGATATCGGCGGGAATCTCTTTCTTGATCTCTTCGATTTTCTTGGCGATGGCATCGGCGGTCGAGACGGTGTTTGCATCGCCTTCCTTGTATATAGCAAGTTCGACCGCTTCCCGGCCACCCAAGCGAATGATCGACTCGCGTTCCTTGTGCCCTTGGCTGACAACGGCAATGTCCTTCAAACGTATCGCCATGCCACCAGCAGATGACGATGCTCCACCACCGGATGCGTTTTGAACCGAGCTTGCAGCGGCAATCGCGGCAGGAGAACCGGTCGAGGCGGCAACCGCAGCCATCTGCTGTGCGGCGGTCGCAGCGGCATCGTTGCTCGCGCTGCGCGTGGTCACCAGCATCTCGCGAATTTCGTCGATGCTGGAGAACTGATTGACGGTGCGAACCAGATAACGCTGGCTGCCTTCTTCGAGGCGACCACCGGAAATATTGATGTTCTCCTGCTGCAGGCGCTGGATCACGGCGTCGATCGAGAGATTGAGCTGTGCCAGCTTCTGCTGGTCGATATCGACCTGCACTTCGTCTTCCAGGCCGCCGCCGACCTTGACTGCGGCAACGCCTTCGATGGGTTCCAACTTCTTCTTCAAGTCATCGTCGGCGAAACGGCGCAATTCCGTGAGCCTGCGCAGCGCCTGTGCCTCGTCTTCCGCCCCGTCCACGCCGGCCTTCACGGCCAGGACAAGACGCATGATCGGTTCGGTCGAGGGATTGAAGCGCAAGAGCACCGGCGGTTTCGCTTCCAGCGGCAATTGCAGCACTTCCATCTTGTCGCGGACATCCAGACTGGCCTGATCCATGTCAGTGCCCCAGGCGAATTCCAGTACGACGTCGCTCTGGCCGGTGCGCGAGATCGACTTCAGCTTGCGCAGGTTCTTGACCACGCCGAGCGCTTCCTCGGCAGGTTCGGAGATCAGGGTCTCGATCTCGGCGGGTGCGGCACCGGTATATTCAGTGCGGACCGTGATCGTGGGATAGCTCAGGTCAGGCAGCAGATTGACCTTGAGGTTCATCAACGCAAGGCCGCCGAACAGGAACATCGTCAGCCAGAACATCGCCACGGTGACGCGTCGGCGGGTCGAAATCTCGACAATGCTGAAGCCGGAACCTCCAACGCCGTCGTCACCATGGTCTCGGGGGGCGTCGGGTGCATTCACGGCTTGCTTCCCTCGGGATTGGTCACGGCGACTTTTTCCTTGGCGACCGGATCACCGATCACCAGGACATCCGTACCTTCGCGCAACGCGACCTTGCCGGCCGTGACCACGCGATCACCCGGATCCAGCCCGGCACGCACTTCGACCCATTGCCCGTCGTAGTAACCGAGCTTCACCGATAGACGTGTGGCCTTGCCATTGCGCACCGCGAACACTGCCGGATCGTTTTCGTCATCAAGCAGCGCGCTGCGTGGAATCACCAGCGCATTGGCGCGCTGGTCATAGTCGATCTTGATGCGCCCGAACATGCCCGGCTGCAGCAGACCACCACTTTCGAACGCGCAGATCACGCGGAAGGTGCCGCTGCCGGAATCGATCACCGGAGCGACACGGTCGACGCGGCCTTCGAAGGGCCGACCCGGGAGCGCATCGACCAACAATTGCACCGGCAGCCCTGCCTTGAGCGTTGCGAGTTCGCGTTCCGGCACGTTCAGTGTCGCCTCCAGTCGCGAGGTATCGACGATTCGGAAAATCGGGCTGTTGATCTGGACGAAGTTGCCGGTCTTGATCGAGCGCTCGGCGACCACGCCTGAAATCGGCGCGACGACGTTGGCATACGAGAGTTCAAGATTCGCCAGGCGATTCGCTGCGCGGATGTTCTCAAGATCGAACTTGAGCTGGTCGAGATCGCTGGCACTGACCAGTTGCTGTTTCGATAGCTGCAGCGAGCGGTTGTAGTTGGCTTCAAGCTTGCGCATCTGCGCAGAACTCTGGGCCGCCTGCAGCGCGGCGCGGTCGGAGTCGAGACGCACCAGCACCTGGCCCGCACGGACCTGTTGGCCGACTTCGGCCATCACCTGGAGCGCCACACCGGAGGTCTTGGCGACCACCTGCGACTCGGCGCGCGCTTCCAGCGGAGCGGTGCCACTGTAGCTGGCAGCGATCGGCCGCCGGACGATCGCCGCAACTTCGACCGGCACGGCATCTTCGGCCTTCTGCTCCTGTTTCTTGTCTTTTGCAGACTCACCATCGGCGCCTGATTTGCATGCGCTCAAAGCGAGGCACCCGAGCAGGAGCCCGACGCCCATGGCGCGGGTGAGCGTGATCTTGGGGGCCAGTTGGCGCGGGATGGAGTCGGCAGGCATCGTGGGTATCTTCGCGGCAGTAGTGAGGTGTTGTATCAAGGTATGTCACCCATGCACGTCCAGCATCCGCCAGAGGTCATGGTGCCCCGCAACATGATTGCAAGGCGATCGGAAGTGATCTCAGCAACCGGCTCCGTGCATCCGAGGGGACGCATAGCCTGCGCTGACAGCGGAGCTCACGCTATACTGTTTGGATTGCACGCTTCAGGCAGTGCCCGGTGGGGACCGCAAGGTACTCGACCGGACCACGCGAAGCGAGTCCCCGATACCGAAGTTGTGACCCCTGAAGCGATGACGCATCCAGTCAAGACATCAGCGATCGCAACCCGACACTTACGCCCTGACATGACGCCAGACATGATCCGATCGCTGAATCGTTCTCCGCTGCTCGCCGGCAGCCTTGCCCTCCTTGTCTCGTTTTCCGCATCCGCGCAGACGCCCACCAAGGGAGCCACCGGTGGTTCCGTCGAAAACGGCAAACAACTGACCTATACCTGTCAGGGCTGCCACGGCGTGACCGGATACAAGAATGCCTACCCGAGTTACCAGGTGCCCAAGATCACCGGCCAGTCCGCAGAGTATTTGACGAATGCGCTGACCGAGTACCGCAAAGGCGCACGTAAACATCCCACCATGCAGGCACAGGCGCAGAGCTTCTCGGAGCAGGACATCGCCGACATTGCCGCCTACCTTTCGAGCCTGAAGAAGTGAGCCGCTCCCTCATGACGAAGCGCCCCATCGCCATCGCCCTGATTCTGGCGCTCAGCGCCACCCTCACCGCCTGCGGCAACAGCGAACAACCCGCTGCTGAAGGCGGAGCCCATGCGGCCAAGTTCCAGCATGTCGGCGCTTACGACGGCGATGCCGCCCGTGGCGAACGTCTCGCGGCCGACAAGAAGCTCAGCACCACCGGTCAGGCATGCGTGGATTGCCACGGTGCCGGTGGCGCCAAGCCGATCGACGTGACCTACCCGGTTCTCGCGGGCCAGTATCAGGACTACGTGTTCCACAGCATTCAGGCATACCGCAACGGCGACCGCGAACACGCACTGATGACTGCCCAGATCAAGGGCGCTGCGGAATCCGGCAAGCTCGACGATCAGGGCATTGCAGATCTCGCTGCATACTTTGCCTCGCAGACGACAGGCCCGCTCGGCGATCTGCACGGCCTCTGAGTTACACGATCAAATCAACGGTCTACAAAAAAACGGGAGCCGCGAGGCTCCCGTTTTTTGTATGTGCAGCCGGATCAGTGTGGCGAACGCTGCAAGCTGCCCTTGTCTTCCTGCAGCTCGGGCTTGAATGGCACGTCCGGCGGAGGACGGGCAATCGCTTCCTGATCCTGCAGATTGGGGTCGGAAACCCAACAACCGCCACCGAATTGCAGCAGGGATACCGAGCATTCGATCCGTTTGCTCGTACCGGGAATCGGAATCGCCACGGTCTTGATGCCACGCCGGACCCACTCTTCGAGCAAATCCTCGTGAGGAACCCAGAATTTGTCGAAACGCGTCGGCGTGTAATCCAAGGGGGGGCGTTTCAACCAGGTTCCCCTGCGATCGATCTTCTCGAAGTCCTCGGTGATCGTACCCGGAGGCAGCCCGCCGCCTGCGCGACCGCTGTCTCCAGGCAACCGGACACTGCCATCACCATTGAACAGTCCAGGCTTGGTGCCCGGGCTCCTGCTTCCTGCCACGTTACGGTTGGAATCGCCCCAGTCGTCACCGGGCACCTTACTCGGAGCCGCACCAGCACGCGCTGATGGCGCTGGACCCACACCGGCCGGTGCGATGCCTGTGGGCGAGCCCGCGCCCGGATTCGGTTGCGGTCGGCCCGCAGTTGTAGACGAGGCTGTTGCAACCGGTGACTGCCCGGTTGCCGCTGAATGGCCGGGAGCAGCCGAAGGCTTCGGGGTTGGCGAGGGGGCGGCCACGGTTGCGGTCGCCGGTATCGGAGCCGGCGGAGCACGCAACTCGATCTCTCTCGTCGCAGTGCGCAATGTGGGTTCACGCAGCTGCGGCGTGCGTACCGGAGTCGGAGGCAACTGGCGCACCGGCACTTGCTGCAAAGGCTGCAGTACTTCGACCTCGGCCACTTGAGTCCGCAACGTAGGGACGGTCGGCGTGGTCAGTTGCGGTAACGGGCGGGTCTGCACGGGAGCAGAAGGCCGTGCTTCGAAAGTCTCCACTTCTGCGACGTTGGTCGCCAGTTCGGGCGTTGCGATCTGCAGTTGTGGCAGGTTGAGATCCTGCGGCACCGGTGCGGGCAGAGTGAAATCGATGTCCGGCGTCTTGGTTTGCGTCACGACAAGTGGCTGTGCCGTGGCGGTTGGCGAGGGCTCCACCGGCTCTGCTGCCGCCGATGTTGGTGTCGTCGCGGTCACCGCTGCGCTCGCCG
>JBGSID010000343.1:0-40755 GCA_041751895.1 Lysobacteraceae bacterium
AGCGCGCGCGTTCGGTATGTGGCAGGGCTGACCATGCGGGGAACGCGGCTTGCGCTGCCGCGATGGCGTCGGCGGCATCAGTGGCGTCGCCCGCCGCCACTTGCGCGAAGGCGCGGCCGTTGGCGGGGTCGTAGACATCGAGATGCCGCGCACTGTGCGGTGCGCGTTCTTGTCCATCGATGATGTGCTCGAACAGGTGCGTGGTCGCTGGCATCCGCCAAGCTTACCGGCCATGGCGTCCCGAGCACAGTTCCATGCGCGGTGGTATAGGGCGTATTGGCGTTTGTGCGCGCGGCACAGTGTGCGGAACCCGTGCACAGGTGGTTGCACTCAATGTTGGCAGCGTGGGCAGAGATACAGCCGACGTCCCCCGATGTCCTGTCGCACGATTGCGCCGCCGCAGTGCGGACAGGGCTGTCCTTCGCGATCGAACACGAGAAAGCGGAACCCCTCGGGCGTGTCGGTGAGGTAATCCTCGCGCATGCCCCGTGCCGGCTCGATACCGCGCGTGGCATAACTGCGGCGCGGTATCGCAAGCAATTCACGGGCGAGAAGGCTGATCTGCGCGTCGTCGAGCGCCTGTGGACGCTGTTCGGGCCGCAGGCCTGCCGCAAACAGGACTTCCGACCGCAAATAGTTGCCCATCCCTGCCAGAAACCCTTGGTCGAGCAACAGCGCCCCCAGCGCACGGCCGCAGAAGCGCGGATCGCGCAGACGGGCGACGACGGCATCGGTTTCGAGTGCAGGATCGAGGACATCCGGACCCAGTTTGGCGAGAAACGGGTGTGTATGGATCTCGGCGGTGCGCCACATCTCCACGTCGGACGCGGAGTAAAGCAGGATCGCGCTGCGTTCGGTTTCGAGTGCGACCCGCAATGATCGGCTGCTGTCAGGACGTTCGCCTGCGGCTGCGATTTTCCATACGCCGTACAGCTGGTTGTGGCTGTAGAGCGTCCAGCCATGATCGAAACGGGTGAGAAGTGCCTTGCCGTGCGGCACGATGGCCTCGATCCGGCGTCCGATCAGGTCGTGCTCGTAGGGCTTCAGGGCAGGAAATGCGAACCAGGCCGCGTGCAACGGTTCCCCGATGACGGCAGCGGCAAGACGGTCCGCTGTTCGACGGATTTCGGGACCTTCGGGCATCGATTCAGTGCTGCGAAGGCGGAATGGTCTGGAGGTCGTGGTACTCGAAACCGAGATGGCGCTGGGTCACGCGCGCGAGCCGCGCGGATACGTGCACCGCAGCGCCCGCACGCTCGAAGAAGTAAAGCTGCGCCACGTTGCCTTCGCGTAGAGCGCAGGCTTCCGGACGGAACACGCCGCAGCCGCCTTCGGACAGATCAAGGACATCGGCGACCCACGCCTGTTCATCGAAAACGATCATGACCTGGAACGCGAACGGCACACGATCGCCGGCGCGACGGTCTTTCAACATCAGATCTTCCATGCGGCTTGCTTCTCCGGTAGTGATCCAGTCTGTGATGCGGCGCGATGCCGGAACGTCATCGCCATAGGCTGCCGCAGGTGGATGGATGAGGCAACCTTCGCATGGATCAAGCTTGGCATGGATCAACCTTCGCATGGCTCAAGCGATGCGAATCAGATCGGCAACGGCTGCGGTTCGAGATATTCGAGGCCCACGAATTCCGGGCTGGCCCAGACCACACGAGCCTGCGCGCTGAAGACATGGCGTTCGTCGATCATCAGATACAGACGCACATCGGAGCCGTTGCCGAGCGACCAATCATGCGGACGCGTAATGCAGCACCCGGTTGCCGATACATTGTCGATATGGCCGAGAAAGCCTTCCGCGCCTCTTGCGACCAGCACAAGGCAGTCGTAGTCGTGGCGCTGGGCGCGGCGGCGATCTTCGGGGGACATGGGCACAGCCGGGGGATTGCGTCGGCGACAGCATAGCGGCCCTGTCGATCAACTCAAGCAGGCGTTGCTCCGCATCGGCACACCACAGGCATGAGCAGAGGCTGCGATACCGCGATCAGGATGCCCTGCTCAGATCGACTGCATCCGCCCGCCATCCACGGCCAGACTGACGCCGTTGATGTAGGCAGCAGAAGGCGTGCAGAGGAACGCGATCGCGGCGGCGATCTCCTGCGGCTGCGCGAAACGGCCTGCCGGTACGGTCTGGCGCATGCCCGCAGCGACGCTGTCTTCGCTCTGGCCGCTGCTTTTTGCACGATCGTGCAGAATCTGTGCGAGACGCGCAGTCTCGGTATAGCCGGGCAGGACGTTGTTGACGGTGATGCCTTCGGCGGCGAGTTCGCGCGACAGCGTTTTGGCCCAGCTCGCGACGGCGCCACGGATGGTGTTGGAGACGCCGAGGTTCTGGATCGGCTCGCGCACCGAGGTCGAAATCACGTTCACGATGCGGCCCCAGCCGGCAGCACGCATCCCCGGCAACACGGCTTCCACCAGCGCATGATTTGCCAGCAGATGTTTGCGGAACGTGTCGAGCAGGTCATCTTCGCTTGCCGAATGCATCGGTCCGCCTGCCGGGCCTGCGGTGTTGTTGACGAGGATGTGCAGCGGATGCCTGCCAGCGAGCGACTGGATCAATGCGCGCAGCCTGTCGGTGTCGGAAACATCGGCGGCAACGAAGCCGTGCCGCTGCCGGCCATTGTTCGGCAGCGTCTCGACCACGGCCGCCAGCGCGTCGGCGCGTCTCGCAAGGACGGTGACATCGGCGCCGAGCAGGGCCAGCTCATGGGCGGTGGCGCGGCCAATGCCTTCCGAAGCGCCACAGACGAGCGCATGTTTGCCGGTCAGATCGAGATCCATGGGATTGTCCAGTCAGGTCGGTCGGGATGTGGGGCCATCGCTGCGGGAAGTCTGCATCAGGTCGTGATCGTGCTTTCCGAACAGAGCGGTAGCGGACGTCGACCTTCGACCTTCGACCTTCGACCGGCAATCAAAGCATCTTGATCAGCCAGATCACGGCGAGATGGGCGGGGTAGTACACATAGAACGCCAAACGCAGGCGCGGGACGCGGATGTCGATTCGGGTCGCAAGCCACAACAACGGCAGCGACGCGAGGGCCCAGTAGTTGCCGTTGATCACCGCCAGCGATGCGGTGCCGAGCACGACCGCGATCGCGGCGAGCCAGGATGGTTTCCTGAAATACCACCAGAAACACAGGCCGAGCGCGATGCCTGGCCACCAGTATTCGGGCAGCGCGCCGCCGATGAGGAAGACCACGACGGCGGCGGCTTTGTGTCGCAAGGTTCCACGATCGATCAGATAGATACAGGCTGTCATCGCCAGCAGCAGGAACATGACATTGAGCGGCCACCAGCCCCACAGGATCGTGCTGCCGATCGCGATGAACGGTGGCGTGGCCAGCGCTCCGTACAACAGCATGCGTTTCATGGTCCGGATGTGGATGCCGCGTTCGATCGCCTGTGGCCTCGCGAGGTTGTAGGCGAGTACCGCCAGAAAGATCGGCAGTACCAGGCGTCCGCATCTGAACATCCACGCCAGATGATCGCCGTAGAAGTATTTGTTGACGTGATCCAGCGTCATCAATGCCAACGCCAGCCATTTCAGGGCTTCGACAGTCCCGTTGGCGAATGTCGGCTTCGGCGGAGACAGCGCGGAGGTCATGGCGTCGCCATCAGGTCGGCAACCGAACCGGCTGCGGGGTCATCAAGCTGCGACAGTGCTTCCCGCACCGCGTGAATATTCGCGGGTGGGTGGTTCTGGCTGAGCTTGAATTTCAGATCGATGCGCGTCGGGACGAAGCGGAAACCGATGATGCCGCGCAATTGGCTGCGGTGATCGTCTCTTGCCATGTCGAACCTCCAGTCACTGCCGACCGTGGATTCAAACCTCTGGCTCAGTCGGTCGACGAGGTCGCCGAGCGTGTCGTCATCGTCATGGACATCGAGCGTGCCGCGCAGATGCGCCACCGCGTAGTTCCAGGTCGGTACGCGTGCCGCCTCTTCCTTGTCGGGATACCATCCCGGCGAGATATAGGTGTCCGGGCCATGCACGATCATCAGCACGGCGCCGCTGTGACGTGCCTGTGGATTCGCCCGCGACCAATGGCCTTCGATCAGGACCGAGTCGCCATCGCGCCTGTACAGCACCGGCAGGTGGCTGACGAAGGGTGCGCCATCGTGGTCGGTGCTGATCAGGGTGACGAACGGATGTACCTTGATGAGCGCATCCAGACGGGCAAGGTCGGTTTCGGCGAAATGTTTGGGTAGGTACATCGACGACTCAGGCCCGGGCGCCGAGCTTCTGCACCATCTGTGAGCGCAGCGCGTCGTCATGCTCGCCCTGCGGCGGCGCGATCTCGCTCAGCGAGAAGCCACGCTCCAGTGCGTCTTCTTCATCGAGGCCTTCGAAGGCGACGAATTCGGCATCCATCAGGGCTGCGCGCGCGGTGTCTTCGCTGTCGTAGGCCAAGGTATTGCCGTCACTGTCGAAGACTTCGGCGGTGCCGGCCTCGCGCACGCACAGGCGTGCCCAAACGAGCGTGCGGCCGAGGCTGGCCAGCCACCAGGAATGCGCTTGCGTGGTGTCGTTCATGGGTAAGCCACCGCCCAAAGCCAGAGGATGCCCGCCATCGCAAGACCGAACAGGATTGTCGCCAACGACAGTCTGGCCGGTGTGGCGAGGCCGTCAAGGTTGCGGTCTTTCGCGGCGTGATAACGGCCGTTGAGCAGCCACCACAGCGTCACCGGGTGAATGAATGCCGGTGCATCGAGCCCAGCACGCATCTCGGGTTGGCGGTCGCGCATGTGGACGAGGGTCAGTGGCCAGAAAATCACGAAGGCAGTCGCACCGGCGATCGCCAGCGCCACGAAAACCAGAGAGAGGAACAGGATCATGGGATGTGGTTTATCTCGACGGTGGGAGCGGCGGGAGCCGCGACGGAGTGTGGGAAGCGCTGGAAATCTTCATCGTCGCTCCCGCTGCTCCGACAGCGACAAGCCATCAGAATTCCGCGTGGCCAGGCGCGCGCGGGAACGGAATCGCATCGCGGATATTGCTCAGGCCGCAGACGTAGACCACCAGGCGTTCGAAGCCGAGACCGAAGCCGGCATGCGGCACCGTGCCGTAGCGGCGGAAGTCGCGGTACCAGCCGTAGTGCGACGGATCCAGTCCGAACTGGGCGATGCGTGCGTCCAGCACATCCAGCCGTTCTTCGCGCTGGCTGCCACCGATGATCTCGCCGATGCCCGGCGCCAGCACGTCCATGGCGGCGACGGTCTTGCCGTCGTCGTTCAGGCGCATATAGAAGGACTTGATGTGCTCCGGGTAGTTCATCACGACCACCGGGCGGCCGACATGGGTTTCGGTCAGCCAGCGCTCGTGCTCGGTCTGCAGATCCAAGCCCCATTCGATCGGGAACTCGAACTTCTGCTTCGAATCCTGCAGCAGCTTGACGGCATCGGTGTACTGGATGCGCTCGAACGGTGCGTTGACGAACGCTTCCATCCGCGTGATCGCGTCCTTCTGCACGCGTTCGGCAATGAAGGCCATGTCGTCGGCGCGTTCGGACAGCACAGCGCGGAACACGTATTTGAGGAAGTCTTCGGCGAGATTCGCGTCGTCGTTCAGATCGGCGAACGCGATCTCCGGTTCGATCATCCAGAACTCGGCCAGATGGCGGCTGGTATGGCTGTTTTCGGCGCGGAAGGTCGGGCCGAAGGTGTAGACCTTGCTCAGCGCGAGACAGTAGCCCTCCACGTTCAGCTGCCCGGACACGGTCAGGAACGCTTCCTTGACGAAGAAATCCTTCGAGAAGTCGATGTTGCCGTCGGCGGTCTTCGGCAGATTCATCATGTCCAGCGTCGAGATGCGGAACATCTGCCCGGCGCCTTCCGCGTCCGAGGTCGAGATGATCGGGGTGTTGACCCAGTAGAAGCCGTTCTCGTGGAAGTAGCGGTGGATCGCCTGTGCCAAGCAGTGGCGGATGCGGGTGACGGCGCCGAACAGGTTGGTGCGCGGGCGCAGATGGGCGACTTCGCGCAGGAATTCGAGCGTGTGCGGCTTGGGCTGGATCGGGTAGGTTTCCGGATCCTCGACCCAACCCACGACGTCAATCTCCGTCGCCTGGATCTCGAAACTCTGGCCCTTGCCCTGCGAAGCCACCAGGTTGCCGGTGGCAACCACCGCGCAGCCGGCGGACAGGCGCTTCACCTCGGATTCGTAATTGGGCAACGCATCGGTGGCGACGAGCTGGATGGGGGCGAAGCACGAGCCGTCGCTGACCTGGACGAAGCTCAACGCGGTGGAGTCGCGGCGGGTGCGGACCCAGCCCTTCACGGTGACTTCGGTGCCGATGCCGGCCGTCCCGGCCAGAGCTTCTTTTACGCTGCTGAACGCCATTGCCTTGAATTCCCGCGCCGTCGCGCCGATATGAGATGGGCCGCCAAGTTTAACCGAGCTGGCCGCCAACCATTCATCGCTGCTGGAGCCGTTACAATCCCGCCATGGCCATCTCTCTTGCTCCTGCCGCCCTGCAGCGTATCCAGGGCTACCTCATCGACACCCCGGACGCCCTTGGTTTGCGCTTCGGCGTGAAACGTACCGGCTGTTCGGGCTGGAGCTACGTCGTGGACATGGCCCGAGAGGCCAAGCCGGGCGATGTCATGACCGAGCAGGACGGCATCCGGATCTTCGTTGATGCTGACAGTCTGTCGCTGGTGGACGGCACCGAGATCGATTTCCTCAAGCAGGGCCTCAACGAACAGTTCGTGTTCCGCAATCCGAACGTCAAGGCAGAATGCGGCTGCGGCGAGAGTTTCACCACCGACGCCGACCGGGCGGCCTGACTTCCGGCCTATCCGCTGCGGACCGGGGCGGACTAGACTCCAACGCATGTCTGCGCAGGAGTTGTCATGTCCCGTTACGTCCGTATGGCCGCATTCGCGGCGGCTGCTTTCGTTGCTTCGGCCTTCTGCTTGCCTGTCCATGCTGCGCAGGCCGATGAGGGTGAACGTCTCCACGCCTTCTTCGCCGAGGAATGGGAACGCGGGTTGCGCGATCATCCGGAATCCGCTTCGTTCGAGGGCGACCGCCGTTTCAATGATCGTTGGACCGACAATCATCTGAAGATGATCGCGGCGCGCGAGGCCGCCGACCGTATCGCGCTGACTCGGCTCAAGGCGTTCGACAGAAGTACGCTCAGCCCGGCCGATCAACTGAATTACGACACCTACCTGTGGTTGCAGGAAAAAACGGTGCAGCGTCAGCAGTTTCGCGAGTACCTGCAGCCGATCAGCCATCAGGGCGGTGTGCAGAGCGCTGATGGGATCATCGAAGGGCTTTCGTTCCGGGAGACACGCGATTACCGCGACTGGCTGGCGCGGATGCGTGCGCTGCCGAAGGCGATCGAACAGACCATCGCGCTGATGCGTGAAGGTGTGAAGCAGGGCAATGTGCCGCCTCGCGTGCTGATGCAACGGGTGCCGGCGCAGATCGCCGCACAGATCGTCGATGACCCTGCCAAGAGCGGATTTTATCGGCCGTTCGAGAAGTTCGCGACCGACGTGCCCGAATCCGAGCGCGCCGCGCTGCGGGCCGAAGCACGTGAGGTGATCGCGAAACAGATCGTGCCGGCGTACGGCGTGCTGCAGCGGTATTTCAATGACGAGTATTTGCCGAAGACGCGCAGCGGAATCGCGGCGGCCGATCTGCCGAACGGCAAGGCCTACTACGATTTTCTTGCCGGGTACTACACCACCACCGATCTGAGCGCCGACCGGATCCATGCCCTCGGCCTGCAGGAAGTCGCCCGAATCCGCGCCGAAATGGAGAAGGTGAAGGTCGATGCCGGCTTCCAGGGGACATTGCCCGAATTCTTCACGTTCTTGCGGACCGACCCCCGCTTTTTCGAAAAGACGCCAGAGGCGCTGCTGACGCACTATCGGGCGATCGCCAAGCGCATCGACCCGGAGCTGGTGAAAGTATTTCGCACAATCCCACGCCAGCCTTATGGCGTGAGGCCGATTCCGGACAGCATCGCGCCTGATACCACTACCGCCTACTACCAACAAGGCGCCAGCGACGGCAGCCGAGCCGGCTTCTACTACGTCAATCTGTACAAGCCGGACGTCCGGCCGACCTGGGAAATGATGCCGCTG
The DNA here is from genome assembly GCA_041751895.1 of Lysobacteraceae bacterium. Lineage (GTDB taxonomy): Bacteria > Pseudomonadota > Gammaproteobacteria > Xanthomonadales > Xanthomonadaceae > Lysobacter_I. The sequence continues at coordinate 8,113 of JBGSID010000343.1, forward strand.
TCGCTGCATGAAGCTGTGCCCGGGCATCACTTCCAGTTCGCACGCGGGCTGGAGCTGCCGGACGCCCCGATGTTCCGCCGTACCGCGTATTTCGTGGCGTATGGCGAAGGCTGGGGCCTCTACGCCGAACAACTCGGCTACGACATGGGGCTCTATGACGACCCCTACGACCGCATGGGCCAACTCGCCTATGAAATGTGGCGCGCCGTTCGGCTGGTAGTTGACACCGGCATGCATGCCAAGGGTTGGAGTCGTGATCAGGCCATCGCCTATTTCAAGGACAACGCGCCGAAGACCGATCAGGACATCGTCAACGAGATCGACCGCTATATCGGCACGCCAGGGCAGGCGCTGGCCTACAAGATCGGGCAATTGAAGATCTCGGAACTCCGCGCGCGTGCGAAGGCTGCCTTGGGGCCGAAGTTCGACGTCCGCGACTTCAACGACGCCGTGCTCGAAACAGGCTCGGTGCCGCTGGACACGCTGGAGCGGCATATCGATGCGTGGATCGCCGCGCGTCGATAACGGCCACGGTAGAGCGGCCTCCGGGCCGCTTGTGCATCCGGGAATGGTTCAGCGGCCTGAAGGCCGCTCTACCGCACCGGTGTCAGCACCAGATCCTGGAAATCGAAGCTGAAGTCGGTGTTCGGCGACACCGCCTGCATGCCGGCTTCGCGCACCTTGCCGTCGGCATCCAGCGAAAACGTCACGAAGGCGTCAGCGTTGAGCCAGCGTTCGTCCCAGCGCACGATGAAGGTGTCGTGCTGCCAATGCTGCAGTGTGCCCCGCAGCGAAGGGGTGTGTGAGAAGCGCATGCGCAGTTGCTTGCCTTCGGTGGTGATCGCGACGTCGCCATACCACGGGTCGCGATAAGTCGCCGCGTAGCCCGAAAGTGGCAGTGAAGGGCGGGAGTTCTTCACGCGTACCGCTTCATGTTTCGCCCAGCTTTCGTCGGCTTTCTCGCGCGATTTGGCCAACGCGGCGCCATAAGCGGCGTTCCAATCGGTCTTCGGCGCGTTCAGATAGGCGTCCAACACGCGCAATGTGATGGCATGGAACGCACCACCGAGTTCGGCATTCGTCAGTACCACCACGCCGAGCTTCTGTTCCGGCAGCAAGGTGACGCGCGAGACCATGCCTGGCCAGCCGCCGGTGTGCCAGACGAGTTTGTGCCCACGGTAATCCGACAACATCCAGCCCTGGCCGTAAGCGACGAAACCGGGTTTCGCGGGCAGCAACTCCGGGACAGATGGCTGCGTGATCGGCATCGGCGTGATCGCCGACCACATCTGCTGCTGCGTTTTTTCCTCGAACAGCCGATGTTCGTGGCCGTCGACATCACGGTAGACGCCGCCTGCAAGCTGCACGCGCATCCATGCCGCCATGTCGTGGACGTTCGCGTACAGCCCGCCAGCACCGGAGACGTTGTGCCAGGAGAGTTTCGGCGCTGGCTGCAGATCCTTGAAGTCGGCCAGTGCGTAACCCGTTGCAGCGTTGTCTCCCGGCTGCAGGGCGTCGCTGTTGTAGCGGATGCCGGCCATTCCCAGCGGCGCGAAGATCCGTGTGCGCAGGAAGGTCTCGAACGGCTGTCCGCTGACCTGTTCCACCACCTGCTGGGCGACACCATACAGAATGTTGTCGTAGGCGTAGCGGTCTCTGAACGACCCTTTCAGCGGTACGTTCCGCAGGCGTCGCGCTACTTCTTCGCCGGTGTAGTCAGTCGTTGGCCAGTACAGCAGGTCGCCAGCTCCCAGGCTCAGTCCACTGCGGTGCGCCAGCAGGTCGCGGATCCGCATTTCTCGGGTGACGTAGGGGTCTGACATCTGGAACCAGGGCAGGTGATCCACGACCCGATCGTCCAATGCCAGCTTGCCGTCTTCGGCCAGCATGTTCAGCGCGGTCGCGGTGAAGGCCTTGGTGTTGGAGGCGATCGCGAACAAGGTGTATGCATCCACCGATTCCTTACCCAGCTCGCGGTCGCCGTAACCGCGCTCGAACACCACCTCGCCATCCTTCACGACTGCGACTGCGATTCCAGGCACCTGGAAGGTCCTGCGAACGCTGTCGACATAGGCGTCGAAATCCGCCAGTTGCGCGGGTAGGGTGGCCGGCGTCTCTGCAAGTGCCTGTTTCGTCTCGGTTTGGGCTGAGGCCGGTGTAGTGACGCCGGCAACGCACATGCCGATGCAGCACGTGAGGAGCAACCGCTGACGGATGCGGGGCTTCGAATGAGTGAAGCCAGTGGTGCGATTCGATCCGGGCATGGGCAGGTCCAAATTCTGAAGGACGCCACTATCCCGCAACTGCGGCCAGACGGCACGCCTCCGCACGTCTTCCCTGTGTTGAATTTGCGCCCAAGTCATTGATTCTGCCATACTGGTCGGCTCCCGCTTCGCGGGGGACCTTGCCCTACTGTCGTCATTCCGGCGTCGAGGGGGCTATCGGGGGCGGCATTCACATGAATGTCCCACTCGCCGACATCCACAAGGACACACACATGCGTCACTACGAAATCGTCTTCATGGTCCACCCGGACCAGAGCGAGCAGGTTCCGGCCATGATCGAGCGCTACAAGTCGCTGATCGAAACCGGTGAAGGCAAGATCCACCGTCTCGAAGACTGGGGTCGCCGTCAGCTCGCCTATCCCATCCAGAATCTGGTCAAGGCCCATTACGTCATGATGAACATCGAGACTGATCTCGCTGTTCTCAACGAACTGGTCGACACCTTCCGCTTCAACGACGCCGTTCTACGTCACCTCGTGATCAAGCGCGACGGCCCGGATACCGAGCAGTCCCTGATCATGAAGAACAAGGACGACAAGGACAAGGCTGACAAGCCTGATCGCCGCCGCCGCGACGACGATGATTCGAGCGATGACGCCGCTGACAGTGATGACAGCGACGACAGCACCGATACCGCCGAAGTCGTCGACACCAAAGCCTGAGGAGCGCACCCATGTCCAAGTTCTTCCGCCGCCGCAAGTTCTGCAAATTCACCGCCGAAGGCGTGAAAGAGATCGACTACAAGGATCTCAACACCCTGCGTCAGAACCTCACCGAGAACGGCAAGATCGTTCCCAGCCGCATCACCGGCACCAAGTCCAAGTACCAGCGCCAGCTGGCGACCGCCGTCAAGCGCGCTCGCTTCCTCGCGTTGATCCCGTACACGGACAACCACAACGTCTGATGCTGTTTCCGAGTGGGGCGGGGGATCTGTTCTTGAACAATAGATTCCTCGCCTTCGCTCGGACCGACATGTCAGACCCTGTCATTCGGACAGCTCACCCGCTGCGGTGCGTCCGCACCGCTAACGAATACGGAAATATCCAATGAAACTGATTCTTCTGCAGAAAGTCGTGAACCTCGGCAGCCTCGGCGACCTGGTCGACGTCAAGCCGGGTTACGGCCGCAATTTCCTCGTGCCGCAGGGCAAGGCCGTGCCGGCCACCCCGGCCAACGTTTCGATGTTCGAAGCCAAGCGCGCCGAATTCGAAGCCAAGGCGCAAGCTCAGGCCGACAACGCGGCATCGCGTCGCGGCAAGCTCGACGGTGTCAGCGTCACCATCACCGCCAATGCTTCGACCGAAGGCAAGCTGTACGGTTCGGTCGGTCCGCGCGATATCGCCGAGGCTCTCACTGCCGCCGGCTACAAGGTCAACAAGTCCGAAGTGGTCATGGGTGAAGGTCCGCTGCGCAACACCGGCGAGCACGAAGTCATGGTGCACCTGCACGCCGACGTCGAAGTGCCGGTCAAGATCGTGATCGTGCCAGAAGCTGCCTGAGCATCGCCTCCAGGTCGTGACGAAACGGGCGCTTCGGCGCCCGTTTCGTTTGGATCGGGTTTTCACTGTCGCAGAGGTTGAGACAGTGGCCTGATAAGAAACAAGAGTTATCCACAGGTTGTCACGTCGCGTACCCACAGGCTGGGCGCATAGGATGACCCTGGGCCACGGACCGGTCCCCGCATTTCTCCATGTAGCCTCGCATACCGGAGCAAGACATCTCGATGGCCTTCCGCCCCAACGCCTACGGTGACAATCGTCGCCGCGACACCTTCGGCGACAGCCGCGTGGAGCAACTGCGCATTCCGCCGCAGTCGATCGACGCCGAACAGGCGGTCATCGGCGGGTTGATGCTGGCGCCAGATGCCTTCGACCGTATCGCCGACCGGCTCAACGAAGAGGATTTCTATCGTCGCGACCACCAGCTGATCTTCCGCGCGATCCGTGAGCTGGCCGAAAAGAGCCGGCCCTACGACGCGGTGACGCTCGGCGAGTGGTTCGAATCACAGGGGCTGTCGGAGCAGGTCGCCGGCGGTGCCTATCTGGTCGAACTGGCCAGCACCACGCCGTCGGCCGCCAACATCGCGGCCTACGCCGAGATCGTCCGCGACAAGGCGATCCTGCGCCAGTTGATTGATGCTGGTACCGGCATCGTCAACGATGCCTTCCAGCCCGACGGCCGCGACAGCGACGAGATCCTGTCGAAGGCGGAAAAGGACGTCTTCGCCATCTCCGAAGCCCGCTCGCAGGGCCGCACCGACTTCGTCGCCATCAACAAGGCGATGGCTGAAGCTTTCGACGTGCTGCAGACCCGCTACCAGAACGGCAGCGGGATCACCGGTCTGCCGACCGGCTACACCGAATTCGACGAAATGACTGCCGGCCTGCAGCCGACCGACCTGGTGATCCTTGCCGCGCGTCCGGCGATGGGCAAAACCACCTTCGCACTGAATATCGCCGAGCACGCCGCGATCAAGACCAAGAAGCCGGTCGCGGTGTTCTCGATGGAAATGTCGGCCTCGCAGCTCGCGCTGCGCCTGATCTCGGCCAATGGTCGCGTCAACGCCACCCGTCTGCGTACTGGCCAGCTTGAAGACGAGGACTGGAGCCGGGTCAGCGGCGCGATCCGGATGATCAAGGAAACCAAGATCTTCATCGACGATACGCCGGGTCTGTCGCCCGAGGGCCTGCGCGCGAAGTCGCGCAGGCTCAAGCGCGAACATGGCCTCGGTCTGATCGTCATCGACTACCTGCAGCTGATGGCGGTGCCCGGCAACAGCGAGAACCGCGCGACCGAAATCTCTGAAATCTCGCGTTCTCTCAAGGGGTTGGCGAAGGAGCTCAACGTTCCGGTGATTGCGCTGTCGCAGCTCAACCGTTCACTGGAAACCCGTGCCGACAAACGCCCGGTGATGGCCGACCTTCGCGAATCCGGCGCCATCGAGCAGGACGCCGACATGATCGTCTTCATCTATCGCGATGATTACTACAACAAGGAAAACTCGCCGGATAAAGGCTTGGCCGAGATCATCATCGGCAAACAGCGTAACGGACCGACTGGCTCGTTCAAGCTCAAGTTCTTCGGCGAATACACGCGATTCGACAATCTGGCGTTCGATGCGGTGGGGAGTTTCGAGTAGCCGTTTGACCAGATGCAGTCGACATGCCCAGACTTCAGGGCAGTAGCCGGGGACTTTCGCGTCGCAGACAGTTCATATGGAGACAGGCATGAAAATCATGATGTGGTCGACGCATGTGGTTGCGGTCATCATCCTGATCGTTGGTGTCTTGCGTATGGTTTTCGGAGACAGCGGCGGGCGTTTCGATGAGACCACGTTGCTGTATCTGTTCGGCTCTGCAGCCGTGTTCCTGTTGACGCGAACCAAGTCATTCCAGTTCGGTGATCTGAAGTTCGAATTGCAGCAGATGAAGGACGAGATCAAGGAGGCGACGTTGGTCGCCAACATCGCGCAGGACGCCATCGCAATGGAGTCCTCTGGCCGCGACGCTTCCGTCCGGTCATCGGAGTCGGCTGAGGAGATCGTGCCGGGCGATATTCACGACGATCCCTGGAAAGGTGTTTTCGGGGGTAGTCCGATTGATCCGGGCATGGGGCGGATGTTGACTGCCGAAGTGGAAAAGCTCGCGAGCCTCAAAGGATGGTATTCGGTCACTTTGACGGTTACGGGGCTGCCGAATGCGCAGGCATTGAATGGTCCGATCCGTTTTTTCCTGCACGACTCGTTCGTCAATGATCGCCCGGTCGTGCAAGCAATCGACAATCGCGCGGTGCTGCATCTGAAAGCATGGGGCGCATTTACAGTCGGCGTGCTTGCGGATGACGGGCGTTGCAAGTTGGAACTCGACTTGGCAGGGATCGAGAGTGCGCCGTGGGAATTCCGCTCGCGCTAGTGGTTGACGTCAATTCACGCCTGTCGAATAAATGCGGTTCATCGCACCGTGCTTGATTGACCCGCCGACATCGCTCGGCGCAGACTGAAGAAGGCTCCAGCCGGGGCACAGGTTTCGCCAACATCAGCGGCATTCCGCGCCAAAGGGGGCATCATGGACGTATCCGAAGATGTATTCGTGCACATCGGCCGCAACTACGACTATTACCCGAACACTGCGCTTCAGCTCTGCGCCATATCGTATGACGGGCTGCATGAGATTCCGCCCGGAGTGTCCTCGACTACGGGCTTGGTGGTGATCTGGGGGCCAGTGGAGCTGAGGGACTGGGAAGGCGTTTCCTACAGCCGCGCCTTCATCGCCGGTGATGCAGCCACTGGCGAATATTTCGTTGTGATTCGCGGCACCAACTTCGAGAGCATCCGCAGTTGGACGAAGCAGGACTTCGATCTCGACAGGACCGAGCATTTCAGCGAGCTGCCTGGCGGCCCACCGAATGTGCCGACGGATGCCTTGATCTCCAAAGGTACCTTCAACGGTATGTCGGATCTGCTGCATCTGCGCGATCCGGATCGAGGCAATACTTCGATGCTCGAATGTCTGGATGCGCTGAAACCGCGTTATCTCTATGTCACCGGCCACAGCCTCGGCGGCACGCTCACGCCGACCTTGTTCGCCTATCTCAATGCGATGCTCCATGGCGGTGCGCCGGTCACCAACATGGCGCTATGGTCGTTCGCAGGTTTGACCGCCGGCGGCACCGGTTTCAACCGGTATTTCAATGCGATGTTGCCGAACGATCAGGGTTTCCAGTGGCGTATCCAGAACAGCCTGGACATCGCGCCGTTCTGCTGGACATCGTATGCCGATATCCAGAAGGTCTATGTATCGAACGGGCTGTACTGGGATTGCATCGACAAGGACTCGGTTGCCGACTTGTTCAGCGATGCGGCGAAGGCGGGTATCGGTTACGCCCATCCGCAGCCGGGTTTGCTTTTATCCGGCAAGTTCGACGACAGCATCGTCGATGGCGACATCTGGGCGCTGCAGGCATTGCATCAGCATCATCCAGCGACGTATCAGGCATTGGTGAGGGCGCATTGTCCGGGTGGCGGCAGCTGAGCGCGATGGGCGTGTCGTCGGGCAGCGATCATGCCGTGAACACGCATGTCTGAGTTCACGTCGGCAGTATCGCTGGAGATGGTCTGGTCCCTCGGTGACCATACATTGGCAGATGACATGGCCTCGCAGGCCACACTTCGACAGGATCTTGTCGAAGTGTGCGTAGACGAGTTCGTCAAATACAGCCGCATCACGATAATCCGCGAATGAGAGAGATTCATGCGGCGTGTCTTTCTGACCGTCGCCGATGTCAGTAGTTGCTTCGGGGAGTGATCGCAGGCTGCGCATCCGGCGTTCGCAAATAGACAGAAAGAATGCATGCATGCAGGTGTGCCATGGCGGCCTCTCGTGGGGTGTTTTTCTTCCCTCTGTGGTGTTGTGAAAAAAATGTCGATGGCCGGGTTGAATCTCAATCTGTGAGAGGGCGTAAGCATATGATTTCATTCCGGATTCTGAGGCTTTCGGCGCAACGTCGACAGCGCTTTCCGGGGCTTGGGACCATCATCATCAGGAGATCATATGAAGACTCGATTCATTGCGGGTGCAGCATTGCATTGCGCTGTGCTCATGGCCGTACTCACGGCCGCGACGCCGGCCATGGCGGAAGGGACATTGGTGCCTGCACCGCAGCGCGTGGACATGGTGCACGACGATAGTCGCGGCATTGTTTACATCACACAGGGCGGAGAAGTTCTGCGTTATCACATTGCCAGTGGCGGCTTTCTGTCGCCGATTGTGCTCGGCGGGCAACTCAAGGGGGTGGACCTCTCGGCGGACAACGGGACGTTGGCGGTAGCCGATGATCTGTCCGGTAGCGACAGCGGTTGGGTCCATCTGGTCAAACTCGATGATCTGACTGCGCGCACCGTGCCATTCGTGAAGGACAGCACTTACGAAAGCGGCACGTTCTCGGTGCGTTTCGCGGGCGACGGCAAACTCTATGCGACGACGGATTTCTGGGGGTCAGGCTCCACCGGGCTGCGCAGGCTCGATCCGGGCACGGAGATCTGGACGCGGCTGGCGACCGTGCGACAAGCGACGATGCTGTCGACCAGCGGTGACGGCGAGACGGTGGCGTTCGCCGAATCCAACAGCTCCGACGGGCCGTGGGGGCTGATCGACATCCCGACGGGACAGCTCGTGCGTCGCAGCGGCTATACCAATGGAACCTCATGGTTCAACTATGAGATCGCCACCGACCGTCTCGGCAGCCAGTTCACGATTCCGACCTACGGCGGCACCTTCGTCTATAACGACGCTTACCAGAAGATTGCGACCATTGGTCAGTACGCCGGTCCGCAACCGATCGGCGTGGCGTACCACCCGGTACAGCGTCGTGCGTATTTTCCGTGGTCGGGCGGTGGCCAGGTGCGGGTCTACGACATGGACACCTTCACCCAAACGGGCAGTTACGACTTCGAAGACAACTTCACCAGTACCGGCAATCACGCCTATGTGAATGGCCGCGCGAGATTGTCGAAAGATGGCTCGCTGCTGATGGTCTCGGTAACCGGCGGTGTTCGTTTTCTGCAGACCTATGCCCCCTTGAGCGCTGCGCCGATCTCGGTGACGGCTTTGGCGGGCACGTCGAAGCCGATCGTGCTCGAAGGCTCGATCGGTAACGAAGGTGATCTGCAGTACTCGATCGTGCGTGCGCCTGCGCACGGCACTCTGTCGCTCACCGGCGATACCGCCACCTACACGGCTCAAACCGGCTATTCGGGCGGAGATGGTTTCCGCTATCGCGTGCAGTACGGTAGCGCGGTGCGTGAAGCGGAGGTCGATATCGCAGTGACAGCGCCGAATACTGCGCCGGTTGCTGTGAATGACGGTGCGAAGGCTCGACGCACGTCGATCCTGATTCCCGTGCTGGCCAACGACAGTGATGCCGATGGTGATGCGCTGAAGATCACCGCTGTGACCCGGCCAACGGTCGGCAGCGCAAGAATCGAAGGCGACCAAATCCGTTTCTTGCCGCCGAGGTCATGGTCGGGGGTGTCGACCTTCGATTACGCCATCTCCGATGGCCGTGGCGGTACTGCCAGCGCCACAGTGACCGTCGTGCGAAATTGATTGATCCACAACGCCAGTCGATCTGTAGGAAAGATCGTCAGCAAAAAATAAACGCCGGCATCCTGCCGGCGTTTATTTTTCGTCGAACGAACGTAGAGCTCAGCCTTTCTCTTCGCGCAAAGCGATACCACCAAGATTCTGCAGCAAAGGCGCATTCTCGCAGGCGATATAAAGACAGGTGCCGGTATCGCTCAGATTTCGATGCTGGTGCCAAGCCCAGACCGGAATGTAGACCGCGTCGCCAGCTTCCCATTCGACTTCGCGGTCCTCGATGACGGTCACGCCGCGACCTTCGATCACATACAGCATGGTCTCGTAGTTGTGGCGATGCATGCTGGTGGTCTGGCCGGGTTCAAGGCCGCCGAGGGTCATGCTCAACGTCTTGGAAGGCAGGTCTACCAGAAAGACCGGGTGCTTGCGTTCGGCGGAAAACTGGTTGGCGCCCTCGACATCGGTCTTTGCCACGTGTTTGTGGATCAACCGGTCCGGCACTTCCGCCTGCAGCTTGTCGCGGGTCCGCCAGAAATCGGCCGAACCGAAATTCGATTGTTTGTTCTCGCTCATCCTACGCTCTCCGGAAACTGGGCCAGTACCGCATCCAACATTGCCATACGCAGACGCACCATGTCCTCGCCGATCGCAAGGACCTTGGAGCGGCGATGCGGACGCTCGATCAGCAGTCGATTGATGATCTCACGCATCACCAGCGCGTGAGCCTCGTCCTCGGAAACGTGCAGCACGAAGAAATGCAGTTGTTCGTCATTGAAGCCTGCATGGCGCAAGCCATCCAGAATGCCGCCGTACAAGGTCGGCACGATCGCTTCCGCCCCCAGACAAAGCGCTGACAGCCCTTCCAAGGGATCGTGCGCCCGGCAATAGTGAAACATGCTTTCGATCATGGCCGTGGTTTCCGGAAGGACCGGCGCACTGCCGGGCTTGGCTCCGATCTCCGCCATGCAGCGCTTATAGAGTTCCGCGTGCGTCACGGCGCCAGCACGGTCGAGTCCGGTTTCTTCGACCAGATTGAGCGCGAGTACGCGGACATCATCGGCGCTGGGCATGTGCGACATCAGCGCACACAGGTACCGGGTGAATTTTTCGGAGTAATAACTGTGCTGCACGAGGAAAGCGCGCAGCATTTCCATGGAGGCCTTGCCTTCGCGGCAGCGACGCAGGAACGGATGCGCGTCGAGTTCAGCGAGCAGGCCAACGGGAAAAAGATCGTCCCACAGCGCGGGCGGCAGGATGGGCTGTATCGTATTGTCTTCGCGGATTTGCATGGCGGACTCGATCATTCGGTGGTGTGTGGTGGCAAGGTCAGGCGAGGAGCGGCCAACGGAAACCGGTCTGCTCATGCACGAGATCGGCGTATGCCGCGCTCATGCGTTGCGTCATCGGGCCCGGTGTCTGGAAATCGATGGTGGTGCCGTCCTTGTCCGCAATGCGGCGAACCGGGGCGATACCGATAAGAGAATTGGTCATGAAGACTTCGTCGACCGCAGCGAGCGAAGATCCAGACACACTGCGCTCCGCAACCGACAGCCCGATCTTCGGGGCGAGATCGAGCATGCAGGCACGCGCGATGCCTGCAAGCGGCCCATCGCTGAGCGGTGGCGTGAGCAGCGTGTCCTCGACGACGAAGAACAGATTGCTGTAAGCGCCTTCGCTGACATCGCCGTTGGGGGTGCGCAGCAGCGCTTCGTCTGCGCCGTTCGCATGGGCATCGTCGAAAGCGAGGATGGAGGCCAGATAATTGGCGTGCTTGCTGGTCGTCGGCAGTTGGGCGGGCAGGGCATGCACGCGATCGACTGCGAACAGGGCTGCACCCTCTGCATAGAGGTGCGGCGGATATCTGCGTGCCGGCAGGCAGGCGGCGACCCACGTCGGTGTCGATGCTGCGCTGCAGGACAATCCCGTGCCGGTATTGGTGCCGCGACTCATCCACAGCCGTAAGGTGGCACAGTCGATCTGATCTGCGGAAATCACTGCCGAAACCGCCTGTTTCCATTGCTCAAGGGACGGTGCGGAGACGAATCGCAGTGCGACGGTGCTGTCCAACAAGCGTTGCAGATGCGCATCGAGCAGGAAAGGGGTTCCGCCATAGACTGGAATGGTTTCGAACAGGCCGTCGCCGTAGAGGAATCCACGGTCGAAGACCGACACCATCGCTGCATTGTCGTGGACGAGCTGCCCGTTCAAACTGATCATCGCCGCCATCCCCACGTGCCGCGCAACTCCAGCAGTACGACAGAGTCCTTGCTGAGGCCGCCAAGATTCGACAGCTTCGGGCCACTGAAATGCTGCCAACGGCCGAGCAGAGTCCAACGGTCGTCGAGGCGGTATGTGATGTTCGCAAACCAGGCGCGGCCGTGGTTGTCGAGCGTTTGCAGCATGCCGATATCGCCGCTGAGGTCGCCCTCGAATGGTGCGCGATTCAAGCCGAAGTAGAGGGCATCACTGTTTTTTTCGGTTTGAAACCAGACGGCACGATTCAGCGCTGCGGCCAATGCCTGTTGTGGGGCAATGGCCTGCCCTTGATCGGCACGGCGATGTACGAACTGGGCGAGGCCGAGCCATCCACCGTCGAAATGCCGTTCGATGCCCAATACCGCATAGCGGAAATCACCGAGACCGGCAGGTGGTGTGCCGTCGAATCGGGTGTCGGCGGCCTCGCCGCGCAATCCCCAGCGTTCGCCTAGAGAGGTGCTGAAATCAGCGCCGATAACGCGGATGTCCGGTTGTCTGGCACCCAGCGCAGGACCCGAAAAAAAAGCGGGATTGATCGCGGCGCCATGCAGTAGGCTGATTGATCCGTCGAGACTGTTTCCGGCGAAATCCAGTCGTAACGCATTCGTGTTGGTGTCAGCTCTCATGCCTCCCAGACCGTGTCCGCCGAATTGCGGTGGCAGGTCAGCGATGCTGCGCGGCAAAACACTGGCACGCATTTCAGGAATATGGGTGAATCCCAGGCTCCAGCGTTCTTCCAGTTGCAGTTTGAACGCCAATGAATCGACACCGATACGATCTTCATCGATATCCGTGACGAGTGCGGGCAAGTTCCGGGGCGACAGATTGTCGGTAGGATTCAGTCGGTCGGCCCGCCCCCAGGCGATGATCTGGCGACCGGCGCGGACCTGGAAAAGGCCACGGGTCAATTCGACATACCCTTGGCGCAAGTGTGGCGCATCGTTGTATCGCAGCTGGTCGCTGCCGGCCGCGGCTTCGATCAATGCGCGCCAAGGTGCCGCCTTGAGTTCGAACTGCAAGCGGCCTGCGAGACCTGTACGGCGGTCCTTGTCATCGAGATCACGTGTGCCGCTGGCGACGAGCGCGCCGATTGATGCCGTACCCGACCAGACAAGTGCGTCTGGAGTCGAGGTGTGGTCCTGTGCATCGGAAAGCCCGTCATCCGGCGCATCGCTCTGGGCGTCGTTGGTGGATGGCGTGAGATCAACGTAAACGCTCGTATCGGCGGTTGCCGCGTGCTCGGAATCAAGGTCCATCGTGGGCTCGACTTCAGCCGTTACCGTATCCGTCGCATTTGCGCTGGATACGATACACAGAAGACCTGCAAGCCCTGCAGAAGCGACTGAAAGATGCATTACTGCCCCAGTCGCGATTCGATGAAGATCTCGCTGCGCAGACTGCGACCGGTCGCGACGCCCTTCAGGACAAGTACCGAGTTGCGACCATTCTTCGCAGCCGTCATTTCACGCCGCGTCGCGACAAATTTTCCGGGCTGGCCGGCAGCGGCGACATAACCGGAGATGATCTGTCGTTTGAATTCCTTGTCGTTGCGGTCGAAGTAGCGCACTTGCACGGTGGTGAAGTTGTTCTGGCGGATCGATGCGATGACCTTGCTGTAGCCGAGAGAGGCTGCAGTCTTGTCGTCGCGTGGCACAGACTGGACGACGTAGCAACGGACATCGCCGCAGGCTTCGTCGGTGAGGAGTGTGTGACTGAAGTCGTTGCTGTCCTGGGCCATCAGATCGGCGTAGGCAAAATCCGATCCCATGAAGCTGTCTTTCTTGTTCGAGGCCAGAATGCGTCTTGTCTTCGCCATGCTCGGGAAATAAATCCACAGGTCGTCCAGGCTGGCAGCATTTTCATGTACCAGTACAGCGGTTCCAGAGACATCGGCCGGCGTCGTGAAGCGGAACAGACGGTGGCTGTCGATACCGTTGTCCTGCAGCTTGTTGTACACAACGCCGCTGCGGACGCGGGAGCGCTGGCCCTGGCGGATTTCAAGGGTGCTGTCCGCCTGCCAGTCAGCCACTTTTTCGGCGGCGGCGCTGCGCTCGAAGATCTGTTGTGCGGACAACTGTGACGCGATCGCACCCGAGCCCATCGCTGCGTACAGCAGGATGCCGACGATACTGGCTTGGATCTTGAAAGGAACAGAATTATTGCGAATACGGTGTGAGATCACGGGCTGTCTCCAATCGGTTCCGAGCGGTCTGTGACGTGGACAACGTCCTTTGGCAACACGACACGCAGCCAGCCGAGACGTTCGAGGCCCATGAGCACGGCGGGGGTGAAGATGAATTCGCAGATGGCGCCCATACCGATGGCGAGCGCAGTCATGCCGCCAAACTTTGCGAGACTCTGTACTTCAGACAGCATGTACACGACGAAACCGAGCACGAGCACAGTGGACATCAACAGTACGGCCAGACCGGTGCTGGCGAAGGTGTCGCGCAGCGCTTGGGCCATGTCCTGTTTTTTTCGGTAGTGGTCGATCACGGTCTTGACAAAGTGCAGCGTATCGTCATCGAGCACACCGATCGCGATTGCCGATACGAGCAGCGTGAACGGGTCGAGGAACACGCCGGCATAGCCCATGATCGCCAGCGCCAGTGCGACGGGGATCAGATTGCACAGGGCCATGGTCAGGCCCAGGGTGGCCGAGCGGAACACCAGTACCATCACGGCCAGCACGATGAAGAACGACAGCGTGATGCTGCGGATTTCATTGGCGGCGAGGTAGTTGGTCAAACGCGACCACAGTGGAATCACGCCAGTGGTTTCGATGCTGCGCAATTGTGGCGTCTGCGCGAGGATGCGCTCGGCTTCGGCCTGGATTTCACGGAAAAGCGGCTGGTATTCCGAGTCCGGCAAATATTTCATGCGCATGTTGATCCGCGCTTTGCCGTAGTCGCTGGTGACAAGGCGGGTCAGTTCATCGCTGCCGGAAGATTCGAAAAGAATGAGTGATTCTGCGACGGCCGCACGAGAATCCGGTATCCGATAGGCGGACGCGTCTCCATTGTGCAGCGCCTGACCGATTTCCATCACCACGTCGGCAACGCTGTAGGTCTTCATGCCGATATGCGCGAATTTCTTTTCGAGATCGTCTTGCAGGCCGCGCATTCTTTTCAGTACGGCGGGGTCCTTGATCGATTCGCCACCGGCGTCGCTGCTGTCGAGAATCAGTTCCATCGAAGCCGCACCGCGCAATGTCTTGTCGACATGGGTGTACGACTGGTAGATGTCGGTATGTGGTTTGAACAGTCCAACGTAGTAGTAGTCGGTGGTGACCTTCATGACACCGAAGACAGCGACGACGATCAGCACAGCCAGCGACACAAGGATGGGACGCCAGCGTGCGGTCACGAAGTCGGACAGCCGGTGCATGGCCTGCACGCGACCGTCGAGCAGGCGGGCCGTGCGCTGTGCGTCGGGCAACAGGCGGAACCTGTTGAGTGCCGGTGGAATCACCAGCCAGCCGATGAGCAGCGAGGCGATCAGGCCTGCCGCCATGGAGATGCCGACGCCTTGTACCGGTCGGATCTCCGACCATGAAAACGAGAGAAGAGCGCCTGCGGTCGTCAGTACCGACAGTGCGCTGGGTCCGGCCGAATGGGCGAACCCTTCCACGATCGCGTCGCGTATTTCAAGGCCAGAGGCATATTGCCGATAAATTTCGGCAGTCAGGAAGATACTGGAACTGACACCGACCGAGATCAGGAACGAGGGCACGATCGCGGTGAGCATGCCGACGGGAGCATCGATGAGCGCGCTTACGCCCATCGCGACGATGATCGACAACGATGCCACGATCAAGGGCAGCATCGCGATCGTCCAGGAGCGGAAGATGTAGAAGAAGCCTGCCGCCACCAGCAGGAAGGACAGCGTGCCGAAGATCGCGCTTTCGCGATTGATGATCGTGAAGACATCCGCGTCGATGATCGGTGCGCCGACGATACGCATCTTCAGGTTTTCAAATGCCGGGTCGGAGGCGAGCGCGCGGATGTTCTTGGTCAGATTGACCTTGTACATCACCTCGCCGGGTTTCAGCGTGGTTTCGGCGAGTATGCCGAGATGAGAGCCGTCATCGCTGATCAGGAAACCACGGTAGTACTGATGATTCAGTGCGGTTTTACGTTTTTCCGCCAATGCCGAAGCGTCGAGGCTTTCGTCCAGGAAAGGGCCGACATCGAGTGATCCCTCGTTGCCGTTGATGTGACGCACATTGGCGATCGAAGTGACCTTGGTGACATCGTCCATCGCGGCGATACGGTCGCTGAGTGCGCGTACTTCATCGATGAAAGCGGGCGTCCAGACCTCCGGTGCATCGATCACGAGCAGACTGTACTCGTCACTGCCGAAGTCGTGCTTGTATTCCGTGTACTTCTTCAGTGCAGGGTCGGCTCTGTTGAAGAATGAGTCTGGCGTATTGTCGAAACGCAGTTGCGTCAACGCCAAGACTGACAGC
This sequence comes from Lysobacteraceae bacterium, assembly GCA_041751895.1. Lineage (GTDB taxonomy): Bacteria > Pseudomonadota > Gammaproteobacteria > Xanthomonadales > Xanthomonadaceae > Lysobacter_I. Next base: position 24,216 of record JBGSID010000343.1, read on the forward strand.
GCCAGCAGCGCCAGTAATACGCCGACGCTGATACGGGGATGATCGAGAATGTTCAGGACCAGCTTTTTCATTGCAGGAGTTCGCATGGGGGCTCAGCCGTTGACGGCAATACTGTCGGGAAGAGAATGTGCGCCGGTGATGCGCTGCATTTCGGCAACAAAAGGTTCAACAAAGCGCGTGCGCACCTGTTGTTCGTCCAATTGACCTTTGTCGAACAACAGAACGAGACGCAAATGACCACGGAAGGCGCTGATCTGCACCATGATTTCGCCCGGCGGGAACAATTGCGGGAACGAATAGTAGGTTCGCACCGGAATAGGGCCGAAGCGCTCAAGTCTCGTATCGATCTCGCCGACGTTCGTGCAGATCAGATTGGCGCGGGTCAGTACGCTGGCGGCGAAACGGATGGTCGCTGCCTTTGGTAGCAATAGCGACGATTGGAACAACAGACGGAAACGATAGAGCTCGGACAGTACGTCGCCGTTCTTGAGCGCGTCCAGCCGTGTGTTGGCGACGGCCAATACGCTCTCATCGTCGGCGTTAGGATCAAGTTCGAGCGTATAAGGCACTGCAACGCAGTCGTAGAGCTTCTGGATACGTGGGTCGTCCACGAAACGACGCAGACTGAAGTTGTCGACGATACGCAGGCCATGGCGAAGTGGTTTGCCTTGGCGTGCGGCATCTGCAGCAGCTGTTCGGAGCAGGCCGAGCAGTATCAGTGGATGGATCGTGCTCTTGCGCTTTGCGCATGCGGTTTTCATCGAAGACAGCAGCGATTGCGGGAGTTCGACCATCAGCACATCGGTCTCGCCGCTGCGCTTGCCGTCGATGACCATGCGGCCGGCAGGCATCACCAGATCATGGAAAAACCCAGCAATACCTTTCCAGGCCAAACGAATCGCGTTCTTCCAGCCGATATTGGCCAGGAAGAGTTTGTCGTGATTGCGTTCGGGCAAGTCGACGACTTCCGTATCCAACGGCCGTCCTGCGACGAGGTCGCCATAGGTTTGAGCAATATCGCCGGAAAAAAGTTGTGCTGCCTTGCCATCCGTGAAGACGTGGCTGGTCATGAACTGCAGGATGTGTTTATCCGGAGTACGGGTATAGATGAAACGGAATGGATGCCCGTTTCGCGTCGGTACCCGCTGGCTCCAGACATTGTTCAACAGCTCGGCACGCAACCGTGTCGGATCGACATTGATACTGCTGTGCTGTTCGATTTCGATCGGCAGGCGCTGCGCGAGGTGGCGCCATCCGAGGATGACGCCACGTTGATACTGGACCGACCGCGCCATCGGGTGGCGGTCGATCACATGCTCGATCGCACGCTTGAGCATGGCGAAATCAGGTGCCGACTCCAGTTCGATCCAATCACAGGAGTTGGCATTGCAGATCAGATTCAGGTGCGCATAAATCTGATTGAACCGTCCCAGACGGAAATCGCGGTCGTTAGCCGGCATCATGATTTCAGTTCTCGCGGCCTGAGCGGAACGGAAAGTCGTGCTTTTCGAGCTGGATAAGGTCGGGACGACCGATCTCAGCGAACACTTCTTCGACTTCCTGACGGAATTCGTTGCGCAGCGTTTCGTTGTCCTTGCGCTTCAGGCCGTATGCACTGAGTTTCGCGCCGCGGCTGGTCGACGGCGGGCCGAAGAAATTGAGGCCCTTGGCATACCAGTTGGAGACCTTGGTACGCGCTTCTTCGGTGTCGCCCTTCTCGGCGAGATAGGTGCGGAGTTCTGCGTAGCCGAAGCCGATGTGGCCACGTTCCTCACGCAGGATCAGGTGGTTGGCTTCGGCCCAGGGCTTGAAGCTGGCTTCGCAGAAATTGCCGACCATGAATTTGCCAGCACGGTCGAGGAACATGTGGTTGAGCATGATGTCGATCCACTCGTTTTCGTCGCTACCGACGCTGAGCGGACCTTCGAGCGAAGCGTTATGCATGGGGCGCTGCGAGCGGCCTTCGGCGATTGCGATGGCTTCCTTCTCTTCGACGCCCATCCGCTCGAGGAGGTTGTAGATCAGATAGCTGTGCTGCGCTTCTTCGGCGATGATTTTCGCGAACACCCGGCGCCGCTTGTAGTCGGGCGCATTGGCAATCCACTCGATACCTTCGGTGGACGCCTTTTCTTCCGAATAGGCCTGGATCGCCATCAGGCGGATCAGCTCGCTGCGGTAATCCTCAGGCATGTTGGGCAGATCGTCGAAATCGATCGAGCCGGGAGAGAAATCCAGAACGGGGGTGTTTTCGGTCACTGCTTCGGTCATGGTCATGTTCGGTCCTTGGAGACGGCTTCAGGTGGTATGTGGATGTTCTGTGGAAGGCTTGAGGCGAAAGAAAGGAAGTCAGACCTCCGCGTAACGTTCGCGCACGCGACGCTTGAGCACTTTGCCGGTCAGGCCGCGCGGCAACAGCTCTCCTGGTGGCAGGATTTCGATTCGCAGGCTGCTGTGTTCCGGCAACTGTTTCTGCATCCATGTGCGGAATGCGAGTGCATCGATGTGCATGCCGTCGTGGCATTCGACGACCGCACCGGCGCCTGACTTCTGGTCCTTGGTCGGCAATTCGACGACCGCGACATCCGCCACGGACGGATGCTTCAGCAGTTCTTCTTCCAATTGCAGGGAGTAGAGGCGCGTTTCGCCGTTGGCGATCGAATCGACTTCGCGGTCGAGGTGGTAATAGCCGCCCCCGCGAGTCTTCATCGCGACGTCGCCTGTCCACCACCAGCCATCGATATAGACGCCATGCAGGCGGTCGTGTCCGTTCCAGTAACCCTTGAACAGGGTAGGGCCCTTGACCATTAGACGACCGGGGACGCCCACAGGCAGCGGCCGACCTTCCTCGTCGGCGACTTTCACTTTCGGGCTGACGATGGTCGGCTTCCCGACATAGCGCTGGAAGCGTTTGGTGAAAGAAAAACTGGTCTTGAGCAGAGCCGCGAAGCCGACTTCGGAGGTGCCGAAGAATTCGATATACATCGAGCTGAGCAGTTTTTTCCCGAACAGTCGCACCATTGCGCCCTGTGCAGTCAATTGGCGAATATGCACTTCGTGGCTGGAATCGCCACCCGCCATCCACACTTTGACTTTGGAGAGATCGAAACGATCAAGACCTGCCAGACACATCGCCTGATAGATGTCGGGAAAGGCGAGGATCAGCGTGCAGTCTTCGCGTTCGATCGTGCGAAGCAACTCTTCTGCATTTTCGCCATCCGGTACGTAGCCTGCAACGCCGGAGGCCAGGCAACTGATGATGCCTGCCTGCGTAATGTGATGATTGGCCGGCGATGCCAACAGGATGCGGTTGTTGCGTGTGATCGGCTGGATCATCAGCTGGCCCTTGGTGGCGCGGGCGATGCTGTATGAGCCGTGCAGAACACCTTTCGGGAAGCCGGTGGTGCCGGAGGTGTGGACGATCATCACGTCGTCGTGAAGATGGATCTCGGCCGGGCGAAAGCTGTTGGCCTGTGCTGGCAACTGATCGGCAAGTGCAACGATGCCGGTATCTTCTGTCGACGTGCGTGCATCCGTCAGGATCGCCGTCTGCCTTCCGTCGAGCAATGCGGCTTGATCCAATCGCGAGAGTCGCTCGCTGTCGGTGAACACGAAGCGTGCACCGGTGTATTCGAGATAGTGGCGAAGATCTTCGGGGCGCATGTTGCCGTTGATCGGAACCGTAATCGCTCCGGCGCGCATGATCGCCAGCGAATAGATGAGGTATTCGACATTGCCGCGCTGATAGATCGCGACGCGATCGTAGCGTTTGAGGCCAAGTCCGATGAGGGTCTTCGAAATACGGTCGCAAAGTGATTTCAGTTGGGCAACGGTCAAGGCATGGCCTGAAACGCCGAAGCGTTCGAGGCTTCCCGAGAAGCGCAGGACTTCAAAGTCATCGCCATAGTAGGCGATGGATTTTTCCAGCGCATTGGCGACGGTGAGCTTGCGATCGAGTATGAATTTCAGTCGGGAGAGCATCGGCGTATCTCAGGCGGTGACAGCGATTCTTTCGGCGGCGGCTTCGGCATTCGCCTGCTCGTCGGCTCGGCGACGCAACGGCGAGCGCTGCAATTTGCCGGTGCTCGTGCGAGGAAGTTCAGTGACGAATTCGACCTGATGCGGATAGCGCCGGGCGTCGAGCTTTCTCTTGCAAAGTTCGCGCAACTCATCGGCAAGTTCCGGGGATGCCGCATCGGAAACGATCCAGGCTTTCGTGCGCAGGGTGTCCTGTAAATCCCCGACCTGATCTCCGCCACTGGATGTCACGGCGGCTTCGCGCACGAGCGGGTGGCCCTGCAGGACTTCCTCCAGATCCAGTGGCGATACCCACTGGCCAGCGACCTTGAACATCTCGTCGTTGCGGCCGCAGAAGTGGAAATATCCGTCACTGTCTCGCGAGAACACGTCGTTTGTGCAGTACCAGCCGCGTTCGTATCGTCCACCGGCAGCACGATCACATGCCGACACCGAAAGCGACGGCCCACGAAGCCACATGATTCCGCGTTCGCCGTAACGACAGGGACTGCCGTCGCTGTGGCGGAGGACGGCGTCGAAGCCGGGTACGAGTTTTCCGGTCGCCGCCTGATGATCGACATCCGCGACGTTGCTGAGATAGGTCGAGAAGGCTTCGGTCGAACCGAGACTGTCCAGCAGGCGGATACCGTGGCGCTGGAACCAACGCTTCGCGATGCCCTGTGGCAGTCGTTCGCCAGCAGCAATGCACAGGCGCAGGCTGTTGTCGGTGATCCGTGCCGACAACGCGGGATCGTCGAGCAGATACTGGTAGATCGTCGGTACGGCAAACATCACCGTTGGTCTTGCCGTCGCGATCAGGTCCGCGATCACGGCCGCCGAAATCTTCCGTGGCGCGATGACTGCGGTCGCGCCTTTCAGCAGCGCGATCATCAGATTCTGCAGGCCGAATGCGAACGTCGTGCGCGAGGCGGAGAACAGGATGTCGCTCGTACGCAGATCAAGCAGGTGAGCGGCATAACGGTCCGCTGCAACCAGTGGATCCTGATGCCGATGTTCGATCAGTTTGGGTTTTCCCATCGAGCCCGAGGTGAACACGGCGAAGGCGATATCGAGTGGATGCGTGACGGCCGGCAGCGGGGTGCCCGTCATCGGCGCGTTGTCGTCGGCGGTCAATGCTTGCAGTGAAAGTGGATCTGATATTTCGTCGCAGACGATCTTTTCATGCGTCGTGGCGTCGGCGATCACGATGGCGACGTCTGCCTGCATCAGCATGCCGCAGATGTCCTTGGCTGGCAGCAGGGGATTGATCAATACGCAAACTGCGCCAAGATGCATCGTTGCAAGCAGTGCTGTCACATGCTCGATGCTGTCGTGAGAGACCAGCGCGACTTTCGACTGGCTGTGGACGCCTGCTGCGGATAGACGGCGTACGCATGCGGTCACCGATGCGCCAAGTTCCGCGTAGCTCAGATGACGGTCGCCCTGGATGATCGCGGTTTTACGTGGATGATTCACGACGACGCTCGTCAGCAAGTGATCGCTGATGTTGAAGCGCGAGTCCAGCCCGCGCTGATGCGTGAACAGGCGTGCTTCAGGCGATGCTTCCAGCATGGTCGAGCGACGTTTCATGAACGGCTGGATCCAGCTTCGAACCGTAGTGCTGTCGATGCGCAGATCCGACTGGAGATCCCTGCCGCAGGCTTTGATCGTTTCGCTGCGATCGAAATCCTTGCTGCCGCAGATATATGGTTGGTAGTGGGCGATACGACGTGAAAACTCGACTTCCCGGCGTGAAAGCGGAGCGTGTTTGATCTCATCGGAATCGGTTGCGGTCAACGGTGCACCGGTCGCTTCCCCCATCGTGGCGAAGAAGTCCTTGGTGGGGACCGTTGTCGCAGAAACCACATGGAAAACGCCTTGCTTCGAGTCCGGATTGGCATCGATAGCGATCATCTCGTTGACGCATACGTCCACCGGGACGAGATTGAGCTTCGCAGTCTTGGGGACTTGCAGGCGCAGCGTGCGCAGATTGGCTGTGCCCGACTTCAATGCGGACCAGAACTGGTCGAGCATTTCGCAGAACTTGTACATGCCGCTGTCACTGGAACTCAGATGCGTTCGCGAGTGTCCGACGACTACGCTGGGACGGAACACGCGCCATGACATGCCTGCGATTTCTGCTTGCTCGCGGATGCAATGCTCGGCATCGAATTTGCTGCGTTCGTACGGATTGGAAAATGCGTTCGGCGGCGTGGCTTCGATCTTTTCGGCGATCTCGCCATTGCGGTCTCCGGCGACATAGGCAGTGCTGATGTAGTTGAACGTAGAGCAGCGTGCCTCTGACGCCAGTGCCAGCGCATTGAGCGCGCCCTGGGTGTTGATGCGGTTGAGTTCGCCGACTTCGTTCTCGACGAATTGCACGGTTGCTGCAACATGCCAGAACGTGCGTTCGAGCATGTCGGCACCATCGGCTGTGTCGATGAGGGTCAGGCCGAGCCCGGGATTTGGGCGCAGCGGGTTGGCGTCAACGACATGGACCCTGTCGAGCGTCTCGCGATCCAGTACGCAGCCGCTGGACTGCGCGGCCACGATGACGGCATTGATCACGCGATCGCGGGCAGAGCCACTGTCGGCGCGCGCAAGGCAGGTGATGCGGTCTTTGGGCGATGCTGCCAGTAATTCGAGTACAAGGTGAGACCCCAGGTAGCCGTTGGCACCTGTGATGATGTGCATGCGTTCCACGGTTTAACCCCTGTGTTGTGCCGGTGCCGGTGCCGTTGTTGTTCCACTACTTTCGGGAGCGGTCTCCTCCCCGGGGATGCGCCACGCATCGGTATCACCGGTGGCGCAATACGCGACGGCACGCATCAGAGCGCGCGCTTTCACGATGGTTTCTTCGAATTCGTCGTTGGCATCCGAGAGCGCGATGATCGCGCCACCCACGCCGAGTTCCAGCTTGTCGTCCTGCTGGACCAGTGTGCGGATCACCATGCTCAGATCAGCTGCGCCATTGAGCGAGAGATAGCCGATCGTGCCCGAATAGATTCCGCGTGCGGAGCATTCGAGGCTGTCGATGACGTCGAGCGTGCGACGTTTCGGCGCACCCGTCATCGAGCCGCCCGGGAATGTCGCCTGCAGGAGGTCGACGACATCCAGACCAGAGCGCAGCTGCGCGCGCACCGTGGACACCAGTTGGTGCACCGAGGCGTAACTTTCGACCTGCATCAGCTTGGGTACCCACACCGAGCCGACTTCGCAGACGCGTGCCAGATCGTTGCGCGTCAGATCGACGATCATCAGATTTTCGGCACGATCTTTTTCGCAGCGCTTGAGTTCGTTGACGATGGCCTGATCTTCGTCGACGTCCGCAGCGCGCCGGCGCGTGCCTTTGATCGGCTTGATTTCGACCACACCATTCGGGCTGAGGTGCAGGAAACGCTCGGGCGATGAGCTCAGGACATTGAACGTGCCGTAGCGCAGGAATGCAGCGTACGGAGCGGGATTGATGCGGCGCAGATCGCAGTAAAGGGTCAGTGGATCCAGGTCGACCGTTGCGCGCATACGGTTGGTCAGGCAGACCTCGTAGGTTTCGCCATCGCCGATCTTGGACAGACACTGCGAGATGCGGTCGTAGTAGGTTGTGCGATCCATCTCCAGATGGAACTCGACCGGTGCGTTGCGGTCAGCGTTGGACGGCAGCGAGACGGGATGCATCGTTTGCAGCGATTCTTCCGCTTCCCGCAACCAGGCCTCATCGTCCGCTTCGCGCGCGGCGGGGCCGGTCGCGACCGCATACCAGCAGCCTTCGAGATGATCGTAGGCGAGGAAGCGGCAAATGAAGCGGAGAAACAGGTCTGGCTGTTCTGAGCGATGCCGGCCACCGACTTCGGTCAGCGCTTTCAATTCGTATCCGAAGTAGCCGATCCAACCGCCGACGAAGTCGAACGGAAGGGTGGCGCCGCCCTCCAGCGAGACTGCGAGTCCATCGCGGATCGCCGCAAACATGCGTTCGCTTTCGCCCTGCGGATCATTACCGACATGGTGGACAAGGCTCCGCGCAGTTTCATCGTGACCGTCGCCCATGAAACTGAAACGCGAATAGCCCGGGCGTACGGCGCTGGAGTCGAGCCAGAAGGCTGCGTCGCTGTGCGCATATCGTGAAATGAAGGCCGACTGGGGATCAATCTCGGCTTTGATGCGGCGGGACTGGATCTGCCATGTTTCGGATGCTGGTTTCGCAGCCGGCGCGGGTGTCCGAATTTCGATTGGGTTCGTATGCCGACGCCTGCGCTGAAGCCGGCCGCGCGCCATTTCGATGAAGTTGTGGATGATCTGCCGGCCGAATTCGGTATTGATCGACTCGGGATGGAACTGCACACCCCACATCGGCCGTGTCTCGTGCTCGATCGCCATGACCAGACCATCCGGTGTGCGTGCAGTCACCCGGAGGCCTGCAGGCAAGGGCTCCTGCACCATCAGCGAGTGATATCGCACGACTTCGAAGGGCGACGGGATGTGCGCAAACAGGCCTGAGCCTTCGTGTTCCACAGCATTCATGCGGCCGTGCATCGGCTTGGGCGCATGCACGATCGTGCCACCGTGCACATAGGCCATCGCCTGATGCCCAAGGCATACCCCAAGCACGGGGCATGTGGCATTCGCGAGCACGTCGTTGCTGACGCCCATGTCCGCAGGCCGCTCGGGGCGACCCGGGCCGGGAGAAATGACGATTGCGTCGTAATCGGCGGCTTCGATCTTCGGCCAATCGATTTCGTTATTGCGGACGACGGTAGGTTCGGCGCCGATCACCTCGCCGAGATAGTGGGCGACGTTCGCACTGAAGCTGTCGTAGTTGTCTACGAGGAGTACACGCATTGAAGTCCCTTTCGAAAAATTGCTTACCCCAGTAAGCGGGCGGATATTAGATGCTCTAAAAATAAAACGCAACGTTTCATCTGTATCGGCCATCTTAATATTTTTCTATGACGGAGTAGCCATTCTTAATTAAGAATGTGCTGATATAAGCGGCACCCGCTGTACTTGAATGGCGGTACGGAAAAAAGAGTGGTCTCAGGACAGTCACGAGCAGGCCGTGAACCGCTGGGCTGCTTTTTTTTGACTGGCAATCGGTCGTGCAACCGTTCGGGGCGGTTTCGCATGTGAACATGCGTCATCGAATGTTCTGTTGGCTTGCAACATGAATTTCAAGCACGGCGTATCACGTTTTTGTGATCGGTAATGAATCGGGCGATTGCCTTGTCAGTGCATCGTCCTGTCAGATCATCACCCGATCAAATCATCGCGACGCGATGGCGAATTGTCGGAATTTTTTTGTATTGATCGCCTTTCATCGCTTAAATGAAGGGTGTTGCACGCGATCTGGAATGGATCGATTTATGGGGTCGCACCGGATCGATGGGTCGCTTTCAGGATGCCATCGCGAGATCAATGGATGACGCGATGCCGCCCGGCGACGGATGACCAGTAGCCGGTACAATTCCTCCATGTCAGACCCCACTTCAGATACCGATGATGTCGACCACGATGGGCCGCGATTCCGGCGCTCGGAAGTGAGCCAGCGCCCGACCCGGATTCGCGTCGATCTTGATGCGCTCACACACAATCTGAGTGCTCTGCGCGCACATGCGGGTGTGCCGGTGATGGGGATCGTCAAGGCCAACGCTTACGGTCATGGACTGGTACCGGTTGCCCTGCATCTTCAGGCTCAGGGCATCGAGCAACTCGGTGTGGCGTTCGTGGAAGAAGGTATCGCGCTGCGGCAGGCGGGCGTACGCGTTCCGATCCTGGTGCTTGGCGGCATCTTCGGGCCGCAAATAGCCGGATTCATCGATCACGATCTTGAAATCACCGTGTCGTCGCTGGACAAGCTGCGTCAGGTCGAGGCCGCTGCCGAGGCACTTGGACGCAAGGCCACGGTCCATCTCAAGGTCGACACCGGCATGGAACGTATCGGTGTGCACAGCGAGAGCGCCAAACCATTCATCGAGGCGGCCGTGGCGTCGCGGTGGTGCGTGATCAAAGGCATCTACTCGCATCTGGCCTGTGCGGACGACCCCGACTCGCCGATGACCGCGCTGCAACTCGAACGGTTTATGGCGGTCTGTGCGCATTTTGATCGTCTCGGTGCGCCCATGCCGCGACGTCATCTCGCCAATTCCGGTGGCGTGCTGCATTTCCCGGAGACCTTCCTGGATATGGTGCGTCCCGGTATCGCGCTGTTCGGCGTGCTGCCTGATCCGGCGTCGCGGCCCACGGTGATGCTGAGGCCCGCACTTTCGCTGGTCTCGAAGGTGGTCTATTTCAAGGTGGTCGGTGTTGGGCGTTCGGTCAGTTATGGCGCGACCTGGGCGCCCGCGCACGATACGCGTGTGGTGACGGTGCCGATCGGATATGGCGATGGCTACCCGCGTGCCTTGTCCTCTCGCGGCCAAGTGCTGATCCGCGGTCAGCGTCATCCGATCGTGGGGCGGATCTGCATGGACCAGTTCATGGTCGACATCGGCCCGTCGGGCACCGCTTACAACGAGGACGAGGTAGTGCTGATCGGCCAGCAGGGCGGTGAGGAGATTGCCTGCGCGGCAGTCGCACAGGTTGCGGGTACCATTCCCTACGAGATCCTGACGGGGTTGAACGAACGCATCCCGCGTGAATACGTCGGCAGTGGCGCCTCGACAGCCTGAGGGCGAGGGACGGTGTGAGGATGGCAAACGCGATCATCTGGTTCCGCAACGATCTGCGCCTGGCCGACAACCCTGCGTTGCAGGCCGCGCTGGACGCCGGTTATGCACCCATCCCGATCTACATCCATGCGCCTGAGGAAGAGGGCACATGGGCACCCGGCGCTGCCGCAGAAGCCTGGCGTCACCACTCATTGGCCGCGCTCGACGCCACGTTGCGCAAACGTGGGTCGCGCCTGCGCATCTTTCATGCACCCAGCCTGCAGACCTTGCAGACGCTCGCGGCGGCTTGCAATGCGGAAGCCGTGTTCTGGAATCGCCGCTACGAGCCGGCCATCGAGAAACGCGACACCGCGATCAAGTCGGCGTTGAGGCGCCAGGGTCTGCATGTCGAAAGCCATAACGGTGCGTTGCTGGTCGAGCCTTGGCAGGTCGCAACCAAACAGGGCGGTCCCTACAAAGTCTTTACCCCGTTCTGGCGAGCAGCGACTGCGGCGCTGCAATTGCCGAGGCTTCACGATGCGCCGGCCACATTGCCGAATGTCAGCGATGGCCCGCACGGGTTGCCATTGGATGCATTGAGGCTGACGCCGTCGCTAGGCTGGGATGAGGGCTTCTGGAAGCACTGGCAGCCTGGCGAAGCGGGCGCGCATACCGCACTGGATGCCTTTGCCGAAGGTGCGTTGCGGGACTACCGTGCGGAGCGCGACCGTCCCGATCACGCAGGCACTTCGCGACTGTCGCCGCATCTGCATTTCGGTGAAATTGCGCCCTGGCGCATCGTTTCCGTGCTGTCCGAGTTGCGCAATGCACGATTAGGCGAAGAGATCGATGGCTACATCCGTCAGCTCGGTTGGCGGGAATTCGCGCACCATCTTCTCCATCACTTTCCACTGACGACCGAGCAGAATCTCAATCCGCGTTTCATCGATTTCTCCTGGGCGAAGGTCGACGATCGGATGCGCGATGCATGGAGCCATGGCCGTACTGGCGTGCCGATCGTCGATGCCGGCATGCGCGAGTTGTGGAGTACCGGTTGGATGCACAACCGGGTACGCATGATCGTCGGGAGTTATCTGTGCAAGCACATGCGCTACCACTGGCGGGAGGGCGCACGCTGGTTCTGGGACACCCTGGTCGACGCCGATCTCGCCAACAACACGCTCGGCTGGCAGTGGATCGGGGGTACCGGCGCCGATGCCGCGCCGTATTTCCGCATCTTCAATCCGGTGACCCAGGCCGAAAAATTCGATCCCGACGGTGCCTATATCGCGCGCTGGGTGCCTGAATTGTCGCGGCTGCCGCCGAAGCTGCGACATGCGCCTTGGACCGATCCGTCTGTCGTTGCGCGCCACGCGCCGGACTATCCGCGCAAGCCGATCGTCGATCTCGCCCGTGGCCGCGCTGCGGCGCTCGATGCCTATCGGCTGATCGGTGGCGAACGGGATTGATCGGTGACGGCGGCGCAGATCCCGCGTTGACCGCGCCCGCCTGCCCGTGATTCACTCGCTGCGAGATCGGGAGAACCACATGGCAGTAGAAAAATCGGCGCAGAAGGTGGCACCGAAACCGTCGTCGAAGCGTCCGCGTCGTGATTCGATGTCTCGGGTCGATACCGCTTGGCTGCGAATGGAGCGGCCGACCAACCCGATGATGATCACCGGCGTGTTGATGTTCGATGAGCCGATTCTCCTCTCCAAGCTCAAGAAGGTCATCGAGAAACGATTTCTCGACTACGCCCGTTTTCGCCAGAAACCGGTCGAAACCCCGGCAGGCATGGCATGGCAGGACGACGAGGATTTCGATCTCGACTGGCATGTGCGGCTCTCGGCGTTGCCTGGCCGCGCCGACCAGAAAGCGCTGGAACGTCTTGTCAGCGCATTGGCCTCCAGTCCGCTCGACAAGACCAAGCCGCTCTGGCAGTTCCACTTGGTCGAGAAATATCACGGTGGGTCGGCGCTCATCGCGCGCATCCACCACAGCTATGCAGACGGTATTGCACTGGTGCAGGTGCTGTTGTCGCTCACCGACACGGCCCGCGTGCCCGGCAAGGGCGCGGATCTCGGCAAGGCTTGGCTGAAGCAGGACGGCGCCAAGGTCGCGCGCCGTGTCGGTGCCGTCGAGCGTTACACGAAGCTCGGCACCAAAATGCTCGAAAAGGGCATGGACATGTATCGCGACCCGACGCTTGCCGGCGTGCTCGCGAAAGAAGGCGGCGATATCGCCCGTGAGCTCGTCTATGCCTTGGCACTGCCGGATGATCCGCCGTCACTGCTTCGCGGCAAACTCGGCGTAAGCAAGCGCGTGGCCTGGGCGCCGCCGATCGACCTGGAAGAAGTGAAGGCGGTCGGCCGCGCCTGCGGGTGTACCGTCAACGATGTCCTGATGGCCTCTGCAGCCGGCGCATTGCGCGACTACATGATCGAACGTGGCGAGCATGTCGACGGCATGACCCTGCGCGCAACGGTGCCGGTGAACCTGCGTCCGCTGGAGCACGCGCGCAAACTCGGCAACCATTTCGGTTTGGTGTTTCTCGATCTGCCGGTTGGCATCTGCAATCCCATCCGGCGTCTGGAACATGTCGCCGAGTGTATCCATCAACTGAAGAATTCGCGGCAAGCGATTGTCGCCTATGGCCTTTTGGCAGCGCTTGGCATGGCGCCAGCGGCGGTGCAGGAAATCGCTCTGGACCTCTTCAGTCGCAAGGCGACCACGGTCGCGACCAACGTCCCGGGTCCCCAGCAGCCGCTGTACATGGCCGGCGGCAAGATTCGCGAAATGATGTTCTGGGTGCCGCAGACCGGTTCCATCGGCATCGGCCTGTCGATTCTGAGCTACAACGGCAAGGTCCATTTCGGCCTGATCGCCGATGCCAAGCTCGTGCCCGATCCGGATGCCGTGATCCGCCGGTTCGGCGCCGAGTTCGAGAAACTGCTCTATCTCGCACTGATGGGGAATTGGGAGCATCCGCTGGATTCGGTCGGCGCAGAGGCTTTGATGAGCTGAGGCCGGCACCAAAAGCGCAGCTCGCACCGAGACAGCGGCCACGATGAAAATGTCTCGGCCGTATTTCGCACGGCCATTCATGCAGATCGCCTAGACAGCTGATTGTCAGCTTTGTGCGCCTATGTTGACCCCGTTCATAAACGGTGCCCCTCGCCGGCACATACGGAGTCCACATGCGCAAACTTTCCCACGCCCCGGTCGCCCTTGCGATCGCCACCAGCCTCTTGCTGACCAGCTGTGCCACGTATACCGGCCAGACAAACGCCCCCGACGACCCCAACCGGACCCGCAACGGTGCTCTCATCGGTGCCGCCATCGGTGCCGTCGCCGGCCTGCTCAGCGGCGATGACGCCACCGAACGCCGTCAACGCGCCCTCGTCGGCGCAGGTGTCGGCGGCCTCGCAGGTGGCGCCATCGGCGCTTATCAGGACCGTCAGGAAGCCGAGCTTCGCCGGCGCACGGCTGGTACCGGCATCGACGTCACCCGCGATGGCGACGTCATCAAGCTCAATCTCCCCGACGGCGTGACCTTCGATTTCGGCAAGGCCAACCTCAAGCCACAGTTCTATCCCGCACTCGACCAGGTAGCCAGCACTATGGCCGAGTACAACCAGACCATCGTTGAGGTCAGCGGCCACACCGACAGCATCGGTAGCGACCAGGCCAATCAGACCCTGTCCGTACAGCGTGCGAATTCAGTCTCCAATTATCTGGTGGGCAAAGGCCTGCTCCGCGAACGTTTCGAAGTGGTCGGCATGGGCGAACGTTACCCGATCGCCAGCAACGACACCGACTCCGGCCGCGCCATGAACCGCCGTGTCGAGATCCGTGTGGTGCCGCTCACCCAGGGCGGTTGATCTCTCACTGTATGAATGTGTTACGCGGCGGGTCGCCTCAGGGCGGCCCGTCGTCGTTCGGGACACGCGGTCGCGCGATGACCGACATGATCGATAGAAACGTCATGGGATCTCTCGTCATGACGCCGCAAGATTGAAGCTGTATTCCGGCGTTCGCCAGGACGACGGCATCAGCGAATCCAGTCGATGCCTGTTTGACGGCTTTCAGTCCGCCGTCATCGCCAATGCCAGCGCCTGCGCCACTTCGATGCCGTCGATCGCGGCGGAATAGATGCCGCCGGCATAGCTGGCACCTTCGCCGGCGGGGTACAGACCGCGGGTGTTCAAGCTCTGGTAGTCGGCGCCGCGGGTGATGCGGATCGGCGATGAGGTGCGGGTTTCGACCCCGGTGAGCACCGCGTCGTGCATCGCGAAGCCTTTCAGCTGGCGGTCGAGTGCGGGAATGGCTTCGCGGATCGCGGCGATGGCGTAGTCGGGCAGGGCGGTGGACAGGTCGCCCAGGCGCACGCCGGGCGTGTACGAGGGCTGCACGTCGCCGAAGTCTTTCGACGGCCGGCCGCGTACGAAATCACCGACGAGCTGCCCCGGCGCCCAGTAGTCGCCGCCGCCGAGCTGGTAGGCCTGACGCTCCCAATGGCGCTGGAACGCGATCCCCGCGAGCGGGCCGCCGGGATAGTCGGTGGGGCTGATGCCGACGACGAGACCGGCGTTGGCGTTGCGTTCGTTGCGCGAATACTGGCTCATGCCGTTGGTGACGACCTGGCCGACTTCCGACGTGGCCGCGACCACGGTGCCGCCGGGGCACATGCAGAAGCTGTAGACGCCGCGCCCGTTCTTGGCGTGATGAACTAGGCGATAGTCGGCTGCACCCAGCAGCGGATGTCCGGCAGCGCTGCCGAACCGCGCGTTGTCGATCATCGACTGCGGGTGTTCGATCCGGAAACCGACCGAAAATGGCTTCGCTTCGATATATACGCCGCGCTTGTGCAGCATCTCGAAGGTGTCGCGCGCGCTGTGACCGATCGCCAGCACCACATGCTCGCAGGCCAGTTCCTCGCCATCGTTCAGCACCAGCCCGCGTATCTTGCTGTCTTCGATACGCACGTCCTCGACCCGGGTCTTGAAGCGGATCTCGCCGCCGAGCGATTCGATGGTCGTGCGCATTTTCTCGATCATGCTGACCAGCCGGAACGTGCCGATGTGCGGCTTGCTCACGTACAGGATTTCTTCCGGCGCGCCCGCCAGCACGAATTCCTCCAGCACCTTGCGGCCGTAGTAGTGCGGGTCCTTGATCTGGCTCCACAGCTTGCCGTCGGAGAACGTGCCGGCGCCGCCTTCACCGAATTGCACGTTGGATTCGGGGTCGAGCACCGCCTGGCGCCACAGGCCGAAGGTGTCGCGGGTGCGCTCGCGCACCGCCTTGCCGCGCTCCAGCACGATCGGCCGGAAGCCCATCTGCGCCAGGATCAGCGCCGCGAACAGGCCGCAGGGCCCGAAACCGATCACCACCGGCCGCGATGTCAGCGTCCCCGGTGCCTTGGCGACGAAGCGGTAACGCATGTCGGGGCTGGGGGCGATATGCGCGATGCCGCGTTCGGAGACCTTGGCTTCGACCGTCTCGCGCAGCTCGACATCGACCGTGTAGATCAAGGCGATGGCATTGCGCTTCCGCGCGTCGTAGCTGCGCTTGTGCACGGTGAAGGCGACGATATCGTCGTCGCGCACGCCCAGCCGCTGCACGATCGCCGCCCGCAGGTCTGCTTCGGGATGGTCCAGCGGCAATTTGAGTTCGGTCAGGCGCAGCATGCGGTCATTCGGGACGGGCGAGAGCGTAATGCTCGGTGAGGTCGGGGTCGGGCGCAAGGCTGGCGGTGTCGGCGCGGCCTACAATGCCGGCCTGATGACAACCCCGAGGCCATGATGACGCCCACCAGGACTCCCGCAGAGTCGATCGATGTCATCGTCATCGGCGGCGGTGCCGCAGGCCTCATGTGCGCGATCGTC
>JBGSID010000344.1:0-12886 GCA_041751895.1 Lysobacteraceae bacterium
GCGCGCGAATGGGCGCAGGACAACCGTCGGCTGCTGCACGCGCGTGCGCGGCTGAAACGCGCCGCAGCGCGATGGATCGAGGAGCGTCGCAGCAACGATCATCTGCTCAACCCGGGACAGCCGCTGAGCGAAGCACTGGAAGCCGCCCGCGAACTCGCGGACGATCTCTCTGCGGATGAGCAGAGTTTTCTCCGCGCATCACGGCACCAGCACCAGCGAAAACGCTGGCTGCGCATCGGCGCAGTGGCACTGCTCGCCAGCTTTGCCGCAATCGCCTCCACGCTCGCGATCTTCGCGATCCGCGCGCGTGATGAAACCGAACGCCGACGAGAAGAAGCGCAGCAACTTTCGGACTTCATGCTGGTCGATCTCGCCGATAAACTCAGACCGCTCGGCAATCTGAAACTGCTGGACAGCATCAGCGCGAAAGTCCTGTCGCAATTCAAACTGCGGCCCGAAAACAGGATGGATACCGAGGACCTGATCAATCGCTCGCGGGCACTTCGCACCGCGGGCGAAGTCATGATGGAACAGGCGAAGCTAGCCGATGCCGAATCCGCTTTCATTCACGCCGACGCAGCAGCCCGCGCAGCGGTCGCCCGCGCGCCGGAATCGACCTCGGCGCTGACCGAATCCGGCATCGCCGCCTATTGGCTCGGTTACTACTTCTATCGCGGACACGATCTCGAGAACGCACGCAGACACTGGGCCACGTATCTCGACACCAGCGAACGCGTTGTCCGTCTCGATCCGGGCAATCGCGATGCACAGGTCGAACTCTCCTATGCCTACAACAACCTCGGAACCGTCGCGAAGGATCAGGGCAGAACCGAAGAAGCGATCGACTATTTTCATCGCTCGGCCGATCTGAAGCGCCGCGTGCTGGCCGCAGACCCGGGCAATGCCAGTCTCGAATACGAACTCATCGACACGCTGTCATGGATCAGCAGCGGCGATGAATCCATGGGTCGGCTCGCCGAAGCCGCATCCGGTTACGACGAACAGATAGGCATGCTGCGCGCACTGATCAGCGCCGAACCCGGCTCCCATGCATGGGAACGGCTGTTGGCGGTCGCGCTTCTGCGTAGTGGGCAATTGCAGCTGGCGCGCGGCCAGATCGACATGGCCGATACGCAGATCGGCGAAAGCATCCGCATGCTGAAGAATCTGGTCAGGAGAGAGCCGGACAATCGCGACTGGGGGCGGGATCTCGCCTTGGCGCACATGGAAGCAGGCGACATCGCCACATACGCCAACAATCTGGATTCCGCGCTCGCTCACCTCAAGGCGGCAACATCACAGGCGTCGACCATTCTGGCGAGCGCTCCACAACAGCTCGCCTGGAAAAGGCTCGACACGCAGATCCGCCTGCGCACGCTGCGTCTTCGCCACGATGGCAAAGGTCGGGAGCCCGAGCAGGACACTGCCATCGCCGAACTCGAATCGATCTCCGCGCAAACGCCGGAAGATCTGTTCGGATTGTCTGCACTCGCCGAAGCGCTGCTGTGGCGCGGACGCGAACGCCATGCGGCGGGCCGGCCGGATGACGCCAGAAAAGATTGGACCGCAGTGGACATACTGTTGGCGAAGATCGCGCGGACATCGAAGGACAAGACCATCCTTGCACCATGGATCGCCGCGCAGTGCCTGTTGAACAACCAGAAAAGCGCGCATAAACAGCTGCTGTGGCTGGACAGCATCGGCTATCGGCATCCCGGTTTCGTGCAATGGATCGCGCCACTGGACGCATCGATGCGCGGACATGATCTCGAAGCGATGTCGGGATCATTGCTTGAAGTGATTCCGAAAGGATGCGGCCACACACCCACACCGACCATCCGCTAGGAGTAGAGTGCTCGCCGGCACATGAGCGACCTGCGCACGTCCAGACCGCTCATGCACCGCTCCCCTCGAAAGCAGGATGACCACGATCGGGTTCCATGATCGATGGCATCCGCTTCCCCGGGAATCACTTTCATGACATCGAAAACATGACATCGACAAACCGCCATGGAGAACATCGCGATGACAGATACGGAACAGAAAGACATTGGTAAAAAAGTGACAACCCGGAAATTCCAGGTGATCGAACAGGCTGATGGCACGATCGTGATCACCCCGGAGGACGCCACCTTCCATTCACGCGGAAACGACCCGCGCCACTTGATCGTGACCAATACAGTGAAGGACCTGAGCCTGACCGGATTGACGCTGAACATCCCTCTGGGCCGCGCGAAGTTCAAGGTCTCGCATGATGGTCAACGGATCAAGGTCAAGATGTATTTCAGCAAGGTCAGTCACAAGACTTCCGGCAACTTCAGCGTGTCCTGGAAAAAGAACGACAGCACATTGGGGCGTCTGGATCCACAGGTCCATAACATTCCGCCGACCTGAGCCCGCATGACGGGTTTGATCGGCGACTGACCGACGCGGAGTCCCGGGGCACGCGGCCCAGCGATCCACCCATGTGAAGCCGTCGGCCGCCGGCGGCGGCTTCGCTTTTCGGCAACCGCCTTCCCCTGCCGACCACCTGCCAACAAATGCTCTCGATCAGATACCGGAACGCGACCATGCCGCAGTGACGGTACGGGCATCATCCGCTTGCGACATCTTCAGCGGATCAGCACCCGGGCAGCACACCCAACCGGTCCGGGCAGACCTGGCTCCTCTCGCACCGTCCGCTGTCGATCCACCTCCATCGACCCGCACGACCCTGAGGACGACACCATGTCGGCAAGCACGCCCGGCGGCTGGACAAGCTTCGACTTCACTCTCACCCCCCACGCCAAGGACGCGTTCGAGACCGCCCTGCATGGCCTGATGGGCATCCATTGCGTCCCGATCGCCTTCGCCAGTCAGGCCGTGAACGGCACCAACTTCGCCTTCCTGTGCGAGGCGGAATATGCCTCCGGCCATCCGAACGAGAATGTCGTCGTCGTCCGTATCCACCAGCCCACAGAAGGCCTGGCGCATCTGGTCTCGATTACTCCGATCCACCCCTGAGCCGCCGGAATACGCCTGTCCGGCCACCAGCCGATGCCTCTGATCGTCGATGGCTGCAGGCCGGGACACACTGCCAAGGCTGCGTCGAGCACGCAGACCAACCTTATAAATCAATCACTTGAAAACCGTCAGGTTTCCGAAAGGTTACTCCGGCGCCCTCACGGCAGGCTTCGATCCAACGACGCCACCCCTGCCCCGCCGGAAACGGCACCGCTCCGAACAGCGGTGCCAACGACCACCGGAACGGCACTGGCCCCTGACGTCGCGGATCGCCATCGCCGGCCGATGGCATGCCCTTCTTCCTGAACAGGTGACCCCATGGACGCTTCCTTCGCACCGGCCCGAGCCATCGACCTCCACGACTTCGACCAGGAGACGGTCATGTCAGACGCAGACAGCGGAGACAGGACGGGCGGAGACATTCCTCATGGAGACCGAGCAACCGCAAAAGGCCCCTCCACCCCGGATGCGGCCATGGCATTGCTGCATCGCGGCCAGGTGATGCTCGACAACAACCTGCTCCGCGACCTGCGCCAGGCACGACTCATGAGCCAACAGGATCTGGCCGACGACTGCTGGCGCCGGAACATCCAGGTGTCGATCGCCACGATCAAGCGCGCCGAAGCCGGCCGCGCCGTACGGTACCGGATCGCCCGCGAGCTGGCTCGCTACTTCGATCTGCCGCAGACGCAAATCCTGCTCAAGCACCAGGCGCAGGCTCTGGCATGAGGCGTGCGCCCGCTTCTGGACTGATTACTTTAGATCCCCGACGTGCTGGCTCGGATCCCCGCACGGATCTGATCCCGAACTGAACCAATCCATCTGCCTTGATTCTGCAAATATCCAAGAACGCCACAGGGGACATGCGGTAGCGGTGGAATCGCCATCACCGATTCCAATGGAATGGACTCCTCCCACCCTACGACTCTATTCAGTGAGTCCAACAGAGAAAGAATGCACCTATGAAAAACATCAACCGTCACGCATGGAAACTCGCTAGCACCGGTGTCTTGATCCTGCTTTGTGCCAACGCCTGGGCAGACAACACGCTTCCGAAAGGCGCGAAACCGACTGCCGTCACGATCACGAACTCGTCGAGCACCCCGGTATTCGCCAACATCGTCTTGGGCCAACCCCCGGCATCGCCGCCCAATGGTTGCAGCAATCTTGGTTCACAGATCGTCAGCCTTACGGACACCAAGCTGGCATTCACCTCTAGTGTCAGTGGAAAGTACGTGAAGTTCACGCCTGTCAGCGGAGTCACGGACAAAGGGTCGTATGCGATGGATGCCGGCGAAACCATCACCTATGTGCCGAGGACATACCCTTGCGGAAAATCCAGGCGGTCGACCTGCAGTGCAGCCGTCACTTTCAATTATTTCTTCACACCGACGGACATCGGCTTCAGCAACAACAACGGCTGCAGCAACAGCACCTTCCCGGATGCCACGAATCTGGCGGAAGTCTCGATCAACTTCGGCATCAACGGATCTTCTGGCGCCAGCTGTGCCAACGCAGACGACACTGACATCAGCGCAGTGAATGGCGTCAACGCGATCCTGAAAGTCATCACCAATGGCACCGGCTGGCCAACCGCAACCAGCACGGCGCAGAACGATATCCTCGGCAAGAATGCAAACCTTCCGGGCGTCTTCGGCTGGGCAGCAACCAACTGTGCGGGTAGCAGCGCGAACTCGGGCTATCCAAATCCTACCGTCAGCTGCGCCGCACCAGCACATGCACCGCGCTTAGCTGCAGGGAATAATGCGAACTGCACAACACCCGGAGGTTCTTCGTATCCGCCGATCATTGGCCCTAATGGCGTGAAGTATTGCGACGAACGCAGTGACATACCCAAAGCTACAAAAGCACCCCTATGCAACAACCAGCGCAGCGGCTACACCACCGGCGGCACTGTAGAGATCACGTACATCAAGCAGGCGTACCCGTCTCCCTGATGTGATATCGAACAAGCCTGTCTGGCTTGCCCAACGACAGCGGGTTCGGCTTATCGCCGAGCCCGCTGTCTTCGTATCAATCCCGCACCGATTGCATTTCACCGATGCCGGACCTGCCTTCCGGATGCTGGCTGGCAACCACCCATCTCCTGCGCGATACTCGCCGGATGAACAAGCCCGCGAATGCCGCCGACCTCGCCTCACAACCGCTCGATCATGCCACTGCCTTACCGGCACGGTTTTATACCGATCCAGCGATCGCGGCATCGGAACGCATGTACATTTTCGATCACGGCTGGCAGCTGATCGCGCACGTCTGCCAGTTGCGCAATGCAGGTGATCACACGATCGCCGACCTGTGCGGTTTGCCTGTGATCGCGGTGCGTGGCGCGGATGATGTCATCCGGGTCATGCACAACGTCTGCCGGCACCGTGCGGGGCCGCTGGCGCAGTGCGACGGACTTGCCGCGAAGTCGCTGCGTTGCCGCTATCACGGCTGGACCTATTCGCTCGATGGCCAGTTGCGCAACGCCACGGAAATGACTGGCGTCGCGGATTTCAACGTGGACGACATCCGTTTGCCGCAGCTTGCTGTACGGGTATGGCAGGGCATGGTGTTCGCAGCGATCGACGACACAGCCGCACCATCGTTCGAAGCCTTCGTCGCCGGCATCGACGCCCGCATCGGTACGGACCGTGATCTCGCCTCCTTCGGCCATCATCATCGCGTCGGCTACGACATCGCCTGCAACTGGAAGGTGTATGTCGACAATTATCTTGAGGGATATCACGTCCCGCACATCCATCCGGAACTGAATCGCCTGCTCGACTACCGCAGCTACATCACCGAAACCGCCGAGTGGTATTCGTTCCAGTTCAGCCCGCTCGAAAGCGGCGATGGTCTCTACGGCAGCGGCGATGCGCTCTACTACTGGCTGTGGCCGAATACGATGCTCAATATCCTGCCCGGGCGGCTGCAGACCAATCGCATCATTCCCAAAGGCGCGGACCGTTGCCGGGTGGAGTTTGATTTCTACTATGCGATGGACGATTCCGACGCTGGCCGTGCGCGACGCGACGCGGATCTGTCGTTCAGCGATGTCGTGCAGGACGAGGACATCACCATCTGTGAAGACGTGCAGCGCGGCCTGGCATCCGGCTCGTACGTCGCCGGCCGATTGAATCCGCTGCGCGAGAACGCGGTGCATCATTTTCACGAACTGCTGCGTCGCAGCTATCGTGATGCCGAATGACAGCGTCGAACAATTCCGCACTACGTGGGGGCTGTCATTGCGGCAGGGTCGGGGTCGTTTTCGAGACCGCACACACACCGTCGACCCTGCAGCCGCGCGCTTGCGACTGCAGCTTCTGCCGCAAGCATGGCGCAGCGTGGATCTCGGACGCGAGCAGCCGCCTGACCGTGGACGCAACAACACCGTCCGATGTGCGCAGCTATCGCCAGGGCAGCGAGTCCGCACGGTTCCTGCTGTGCGCACACTGCGGCGTACTGGTCGCGGTCGTATTCGAAGCAGACGACGAGCGCTTCGCGGCCGTCAATGTCGGCTGCCTGGACGACGTGATCGCATTTCCCGCACCGGTTGTCGCTTCGCCGCAGCGCCTTGATGCCTCTGAAAAAATCGATCGATGGCGCATGTTGTGGGCACGCGATGTCGTCGTGCCTCCCGAAATCTGACTCGTCAGGAGCCGCTCATGTCCGCACGCCCGCTGGGACTCTGGTCCGCGATCGCACTGGTCGCCGGCAACATGATCGGCAGCGGCGTCTTCCTGCTACCGGCCTCGCTGGCCCCCTACGGCGCGATCAGTCTGATCGGCTGGGCCATCACCCTCGGTGGCGCACTGATGCTCGCGCTCACGTTCTCACGCCTGGCCGCGCGCGGCGCGCACGCCGGCGGGCCGTATGCGTATGCGCGCGAAGCCTTCGGCGACACCACCGGCTTTGTCATCGCGTGGAGTTACTGGATCTCGATCTGGTGCGCGAACGCCGCGATCGCAGTCGCCTTCGCCGGCAGCATCGGCAGCCTGTTCCCGGCGTTGGTGGCAACGCCGATGCGTGGTGCCGCCTGCGCGCTGGCAGCACTGTGGGTCTGCAGCGCGATCAATCTTGCCGGCGTGCGTGAAGCAGGCCGCATGCAGGTCGTCACGACCATACTGAAACTCGTGCCGCTACTGCTGTTCGGCGGCATTGCGATCTGGCTGATCGAACCAAGCCACCTGCAGACCGCGCAGGCGACTGGCATCCATGATCAACCGTTGTCGATGGCCGCGGCGGTGCATGCCACGGTCGCACTGACGCTCTGGGCTTTTCTCGGACTGGAAGCCGCGACGATTCCTTCCGGCGCGATCCACGATGCCGAACGCACGATTCCACGCGCAACGATGATCGGCACCACGCTCGCCGGGATCGCAACCATCCTCGCCTGTACCGCCGTGCTCGGCGTGTTGCCGCCGGAAGTGGCGACGACATCGACCGCACCCATGGCCGACGCCGCGAAGACACTGTGGGGCCCGGCAGCAGGGGCTGGCATTGCCATCGTCGCCGCGATCTCCTGTTTCGGCGCGCTCAACGGCTGGGTGCTGCTGTCCGCACAATTGCCGATGGCGGCCGCCAACGACGGTCTGTTTCCCAAAGCATTCGCCACACTCGATGCACGTGGCACGCCGCGCATCGGCATCCTGACCAGTACCACGCTCGCGAGCCTCTTGGTGGTCGCGAACTACACCGACTCGCTGGTGAAGGTCTTCACTTTCTCGATCCTGCTCTCGACAGCCGCGACGTTGCTGCCGTACGTGTTCAGCAGCCTGGCATGGCTGAAGCTCGGCACGTATCGTCGTGTCACGGCAGGACTGGCGCTGCTCTACAGCCTCTATGCCTTGATCGGCACCGGCAGCGAAGCGCTCGCATGGGGGGCGATCCTGGTGATTGCCGGTCTGCCCTTGCATTGGATGCGTCGTCATCGTCAAAAAAGCAATCCGGGCTGAAGATCGCCCCTGATTTCCCAGGGTGCGGATCTTTTTTAGGCGCCCGCCATAGCGCATGAAACAGTCCCGCGTGCTGCACGACGCGCGAAAATGATTTGGATCGAAACTAATGACGCGACATTCAAGCTCAGGAGCATGCGATATCAGGAGCATGCGATATCAGCACTGATACCGATCTGATCCCAAACAGGATCGCCGACCACACTGCGGTTCTGCAAACATCCAAACACAGCGCAATGATCGAAAACGATGGTGAGTGACGGCATGGGCTTGAGACAGCCGCGCTCATTCGATTCAATACGCTATCGACGAACATCCATCTGGGCCGAGTCACTGCGTGACTTGCCAACCGTGAACCATGCATCAGTGATGCAATGAAATGGAAAAAAGACATGACCACAACCAGCATGCAAGCAATCACGGACAAAGTCCTTTCCCACGAGATATTCAAGGATATCGACACCTCCGCATTGCTCAACAGACATGTGGATAACGCCAATATCATTCGCACGAATGCGGCAGCCAAGCCAACAATCGCACCACAGGTACAGGCGGGCAATACGATCTCCAGCATTCCGCCCGAGGGAATTGCAATCGACAGCCCCGGTACGTACGTTTTTTCCGACACGATCTCCTGGGCACCGGAGGCAACATCATGTGCCGCCATCACCATCGCGTGCAGCGATGTGGTCCTGGACATGGCCGGATACAACTTGTCGGCCACGATTAAAGACAGCAGCCAGCATCTGATCGGCATCGACATCAACGCAGGCTGCAACGGCGTCAGCATCAAGAACGGCACACTGGTCAACATGGGCTACTACGGCATCCACGCTGACCAGGTGACACAAATCACCATCGAGCATGTCACTGTCAGCGGATTGATTTTCAGAAACCTGGACAAGCGCGGTTTGTGCCCAGCCGGCATCTTCGTGAGCCAGGCCATGGATGTCACCATCACCGACTGCACGGTGCAGTATCTCTACGCGACAGCGGATTGCTGTGCCGGCATCCATCTGGTTTCCACAACTCGCGCGACAGTGACCGGGTGCAAAGTCAGCAACCTGACCAACTATGATGGCGTGGTGGTTGGCTTCTACTATGCTTTTTCAAGCATGATCACCACCACCGACTGCCATGCCAAAGACTGTCAATCCCACTTCGGGGGCAATATCCGGGCGGTAGGTCACACGGTGCTTGGCTTCATGCCCGTCATCTCTTGCGCGTTGACCTATCGCGACTGCACCGCCACCAACATCATTGGCAGTGCCGATGATTGCCACGGCATGTCCGTGTTCCTGGATGCTGCAGTGACGGTGACGAATTTCATTGCAAAGAATGTCACCGACGGCGTGACACCCACCCACAGCGGCGCCAAAGCCACCGGCCTTGAAGTGTATGGGTACGATATTTTGATCGAGCATTGCACAGTCGAAAATATCAAGGCCATCAATCCCCAGGACAAACAGGCCACCGGCTTCAGCGCATGGGGAAAAAACATCCTGTTCAAGGGCTGCACGGCCAACAACGTGTCTGTCGTCGATGAACAAGGCAACGAAGGCGAGGACCTGGGCTATGGCACCGGCTTTGGCTGGGCACCTGATCCACGGCTGACACAAGGTGCCTACACGGTCGAATATGCGCACTGCACTGCAAACCAATGTCAGGTCGGCTTTGACACGTGGTATCACGTCGATTCCATATGGACAGACGTCCACCACGCGACGTCCACCATCGGCATTCTCGTGCAACCCGATGCAAAGCGCACCTTGTCCGCAAACCCAGCCTCTGAGTGCAACCCGCCGGTAGTGATCACGCTCACCAATATTGCAACCGGCAATGTCTATCCGAGAACGTAGTTCGAGCACGTAATCCCAGCATACAAGTCTGCAGCCCCTGCCGGTGATGCCCCACTTTTCCGGCAGGGGCCAACGCAATCGCACGCATGCACGTTTACGAGCCTAGCGAGCCATTGACCCAATAACCACCCGTTCAGACGTTTGCGCCGGGCATGAAGCACGACGCTGATGCTCGCTGACGTGCCATTGCATGGCAGACAACATCGTCTGCATACAGTGGCAAGTACCGTATGGAGCGTGCTGCATGAAGCGCGTTGAATATCCGGCATTGCGTCACACTGCAAAGACACAGCACGCACGGGCTTTTACGCCCGACGAACGAATCCGCTGACGCGATCCATTGCATCGGTATTCAGTATTGCCATCCGAATGCACTCGTTTTCGAGCGATTCCGATCCATTCCGATCGGCAGTGGCGTTCTTAATGTTCCAATAATGATGCGCCGATAAAAACCATCTGAGTTTTCAGATGGCCACACCTCATGTCTTCATATGACCCGTTGCAGGGCGATCTGGCACCACCCGCCGTGTGGCCTCGACGCATCCGTTGGCTGCACTGGACGATCCTCGCAACCGTCGTACTCGGCGTTTCCGCAATCCTGTCGAGAGACTGGGTCGACGACAGCGCCCTGCGCAAGACGCTGCTCGCTCTTCACTGGGAAACGGGGCTATCGATCCTGTTGCTGACCAGCCTGCGCGCCGCACTCCGCGTCAGGACACCGCACCCCCGTGCGCCTGGACGGCGCACATCGTCCGACATACTGGCAAGCGCTGTACACGCGCTGTTCTACGCGATTCTCGTGGCACTCCCGCTGCTGGGATGGGCGTACATGAGTGCGAAGGGCAAATCCATCGATTTTCTCGGCATTGCGTTGCCCGCACTCGTCTCCCGCGATCGCGATCTTGCGGAAACGCTGCAATCGGCCCACACCACGCTGGGTTGGACCCTACTGGTGCTGATTGGTCTGCATGCGCTGGCGGCGCTCTGGCATCACTGGGTCGCCAAAGACGACACGCTGCGCGGAATGCTTGGTGTATCGAGAGCAAAGACAGCCATCACACCACCCACCACACTCACCTCCAACTTCGAAGAGCAAAAGGAAACCGCATGATTGCTTCACCTTCCCGACGGACACGGCTGGGCACAGCACACGCCGTGCGAAACCTCTGCAGCTGGCTGATGCCGCTCGCATTGCTGTTCACGGCCAACGCCTATGCGGTTCCGAGCTATTCAAGACAAACCGGACAGGAATGCGCCGCCTGTCATATCGGCGCATTCGGCCCGCAGCTCACGCCCTATGGCGTGCGTTTCAAGATCGGTGGTTATACCGACTCGGACGGAAAAGGCGGCAAGGTGCCACTTTCGGCGATGGTGGTCGGATCGGTCACTCACACGGCGACCGAAGACGACTCCGGCAAACTCACGCATGCGGATCTCGATGAAGCTTCGCTGTTCCTCGCCGGAAAAATCACGAGCCACATCGGCAGCTTCACCCAGCTCACTTATGACGGTATCGAACACCACACGGCACTCGACCTGGTGGACGTCCGCTTCGCAACGACGAAGACCATCAAGGGCAAGGACACCGTTTTCGGCGTCACGGTCAACAACGCACCGACGCTGACCGACCCCTTCAACACGTTGCCGGCCTGGGCTTACCCGTATGTTTCGTCGGGCCGCAGCGCTGGCGCCGGCGGCGCTGAATTCGCCGGGATCGGTGGCCTGGAGGGCGCGGTCCTCGGGACGTCCGGCTATGTGTTCTGGAACGATCGGGTCTATGCCGAACTCGGCACCTACCGCGCACTGTCACCCAGCGCATTGGCGAAAATCGGCGTCGGTCGTGATGGTTCACCCGGCATCCTCAACGGATCCAGCTACTGGCGCGTGGCCTATACCGATGACATGCGCAAACGCGCATGGTCTGCCGGCATCTTCGGCAACAACGGCTCGCTGAAGGACCGCGACACCGGCGATACGACATCGCGTTTCCATGATCTCGGCATCGATGGTTCCTACCAGTTCCTTGGCACACGCCAACATGTCGCAACCGTCAACGGCAGCTACATCCGCGAGCGCGACAGCGTTGCGGACGACACATTGAAAGAACTGAAACTCAACGCGTCATACCACTATCGCAACACCTACGGCGGCAGCGTTGGCCTGTTCCATGCGAACGCCGCCAGCGGCGCTAACGACAACAGCGGCTACATCCTGCAGGGCGACTGGACCCCTTGGGGCAAGGAAGATTCATGGCGTGCGCCGTGGGCCAATCTTCGCCTCGGCCTGCAGTACGTTGGTTTCAGCAAGGTCAACGATGACACCGGCTTGCGCCAGAAAGCCAGCGACAGCAATTCCCTTTACTTCTACGTCTGGACGGCCTTCTGATGACATCCGACACTCGCCCCTGCTTCCGCGTGGTCCTGCTGTCCGCACTCCTGCTGTCGGCGCTGTCTCCGCGCATCGCTTCGGCGGCGGGCGAAGGCGATGTCAGTGACGGCAGCGACGTCTACGACTCCGAGTGCGCCGACTGCCATAGCGCTCGCCAAGGCAAGAACAAGAAGGGGCCCAGTCTCTTTGCGGTCGTCGGCCGACACAGCGGCACGCAGCAGGGTTATCAGTATTCCGATGCAATGGCGCACAGCACCATCGTCTGGACGCCCGAGAAGATCCAGGCGTATCTGGCGGCTCCGAAAACCGTCGTCCCGGGAGGAAAGATGAAATATGACTCGAGCGATCTGTCGGCGCAGGACATTGCGGATCTGCTGGCGTTCCTCAAAACCCTGCACTAGCGCAGTGCTTCACGCGGTTTGAAGCATTTCTGTCGGGCTCATTTTCGCTGCCCGGCATGCTGTGGATAGCACCTCTCTCACAGCATGGATGAAATAGTCCTTCTCTCCGCGATGCGGGGAGAAGGTGGCCGAAGGGCGGATGAGCAACTGTGTTGCCTGTCAAGCGATTTTCGGCTCGCCGACCCATGGTTGGCCATCCCGCAGCATGGCGTTGAGGATGGTGAGTAACTTCCGCATGCACGCCACCAACGCTACTTTCTTGGCCTTGCCAGCTGCG
>JBGSID010000345.1:0-27276 GCA_041751895.1 Lysobacteraceae bacterium
ACACCGGGCGCAGCGAACCGTGCGGCGCCATCATCACTGACGAATGCCCCCGAATGCACCGCGCCGTGCAGCGCATTGCTGCGGCCGATGAAATCGAACACGTATGCCGATGCTGGTGCTTGATAGATCTGTTCCGGCGTGCCGATCTGTTCGATCCTGCCGTCGCGCAGCAATACCACGCGGTCAGCGAGTTCGAGCGCCTCTTCCTGATCGTGGGTCACGAACAGCGTGGTCTGCCCGGTCTGTTCGTGCAGCTGACGCAGCCATCGGCGCAGTTCGACGCGCACTTTGGCGTCAAGCGCGCCGAAAGGCTCGTCCAGCAGCAATACGCTCGGATCGATCGCCAGCGCGCGCGCAAGCGCGACCCGCTGTTTTTGCCCGCCCGACAACTGTTCGGGATAGCGACCTCCGAGTTCAGGCAATTGGATCAGCCCCAGCAATTCATCGACACGACGCGTGATGGTCGCCTTGTCGGGCCTGCGCGCACGCGGACGGCTGCGCAGTCCGAACGCGATGTTCTCGGCGACGGTCATGTGCTTGAACAGCGCGTAATGCTGGAAGACGAAACCGACGTTGCGTTCGCGCAGGCTCAAGCGTGTGGCGTCGAGCGCACCGAACAGGACCTGGCCACGATCAGGCGCCAGCAGTCCAGCGATCACTCGCAGCAAGGTCGTTTTTCCGGATCCGGACGGACCAAGCAGCGCGATCAGTTCGCCGGATACGATATCGAGATCGACCGAATCCAGCGCGGCCACGCCGCCATAGCGTTTTTCGAGTCCACGAAGCGTGAGCTCCATATCAATGTTTCCTGTGGGATGCAGCGAGTGCGTCGCCGTGGCGCGATTCCAGCCAGAACTTGACCACCAGCGTGACCAGCGCCAATCCGGACAGCAAGGACGCAGCAGCGAAGGCCGCAGTGGTATTGAATTCGTTGTAGAGGATTTCGATATGCAGCGGCAGCGTATTGGTCAGCCCACGGATATGGCCGGAGACCACCGACACCGCACCGAATTCGCCCATCGCCCGCGCGCTGCACAGCAGCACGCCGTAGAGCAGCCCCCACTTGATATTCGGCAACGTCACCCGGAAGAACAGGGTCCATGCACCCGCACCGAGAGAACGCGCCGCCAATTCTTCATCCGGCCCCTGTTGCTCCATCAACGGAATCAATTCACGCACGACGAATGGGAAGGTGATGAACAATGTCGCGAGCACGATACCCGGCCGCGCAAACAGTATCTTGATATCGAAGTCCTGCAACAGCGACGAGAACCAGCCTTGCGACCCGAACAGCAGCACAAGGCATAGGCCGGCGACCACAGGCGACACCGCGAACGGAAGATCGATCAATGACAGAAGCACGCGTTTGCCGCGGAAGTCGAAGCGCGCGAGTGCCCACGCCGTGAGCGTGCCGAAGATCGCGTTGACCGGCAACACGATCGCGACCGTGAACAGGGTCAGAGACATGGCCGAACGCGCGTCGGCTTCGCGCAGCGCCGACCACCAGGCGCGAAACCCGTCGCCGAATGCAGCCGACAGCACCATCAGCAGCGGCAGCAGCACCAGCAGTGCCATCGCACCGGCGGCCAGCAGGATCAGCGCCCATCGCACCCAGAGCGGTTCGCGCAGTGGATCATCGTTCATCGCGTACTCCTTTTTTTCCTGCGTTCGTGTGCGAACAGCAGCGGGATCGCGTTGATCGCCACCAGGCACAGAAACGATGCGACCAGCAGCAGCGCAGCCAGCGCGATCGCTGCGTTGTAGTCGTATTCCTCAAGCCGGATCGTAATCAACAGCGGCGCGATTTCGGTCTTGTACGGCAGATTGCCGGCGATGAAGATCACCGATCCGTATTCACCAAGACCGCGTGCGAACGCCAGTGAAAACCCGGTCAACAATCCGGGCAGCAGTTCCGGAAAGATCACCCGACGCAGCGCGGTGAGCCGCGATGCGCCGAGCGAGGCCGCCGCCTCTTCCTGCTCGCGCCCGAGGCTTTCCAGCAACGGCTGCACCGTGCGCACCGCAAACGGCAGGCCGATGAAGACCAGCGCCAGGACGATACCGACCGGGGTATAGGCGATTTTCAGTCCGATCGGTTCGAGCCAACGCCCGACCCAACCCTGGCTGGAGTAGATCGCGGTGAGCGCTATGCCCGCCACGGCGGTAGGTAGCGCGAAAGGCAGATCGACGAGGGCATCGAGCAGTCGACGCCCCGGAAAGCGATAGCGCACGAGCACCCACGCCACCAGAACGCCAACGAAGGATGCAATCACCGCCGCCACCAATGCCGCGCCGAAACTCAACTTCAGGGATGCTTGGACGCGTGGATCGCCCAGCGCACGCAGCCAACCGTCTGCACCCAAGCCGACTGCACGCACACTCAGTGCCAGCAGCGGCAAGAGCACCACCAGACTCAGCCACGACAGCCCGAGGCCGAGGCTAAGACCGAACCCTGGCAAAGGATTGCGCGTTCGCAATGCGCGAGAGGAGGCGACGGCAGCGGTGTTCATTTGCCGGGCTGGTAAATGCGGTCGAAGAAACCACCGTCCGCGAAATGGGCCGCCTGCGCTTTCTTCCAGCCGCCGAACGCACTGTCGATGGTCACCATCGGCAGATCAGGGAAGTGCGCACGATCGGCAGCCGGCACTTTATCGGGGTCGGAAGGCCGATAGAAATTCTTCGCGGCAAGGCGCTGTCCTTCCTCGCTGTACAGAAAGCGTAGATACGCTTCCGCCTGCTTGCGCGTGCCATGTTTGGCGACGTTCTTGTCGACCCAGGCCACCGGAGGCTCGGCTTTGATGCTGATGCTGGGGACCACGATCTCGAACTTGCTTCGCGTATCGCCCTGGTTGAGCGTCAGCAGCGCTTCGTTCTCCCACGTGATCAGCACATCGCCGATCCCGCGCTCGACGAAGGTGGTGGTGGAGCCGCGCGCGCCGGTATCGAGCACCGGTACGTTCTTGAATAGCCGGGTGAGGAAGTCCACGACCTTGTCACCATCGCGATATTCCTTCGAAGCCCAGACCCATGCGGCCAGATAATTCCAGCGTGCGCCGCCGGAGGTCTTGGGGTTGGGCGTGATCACCGCGACACCAGGCTTGGCGAGATCGCCCCAATCACGGATCTTCTTCGGGTTGCCCTTGCGCACCAGGAACACGATCGTCGATGTGTATGGCGAGCTATTGTTGGGCAACCGCGACTGCCAGTTGGCCGGCAGCAACTTTGCGTTCTGTGCGATGGCATCGATATCCACCGCGACGGCGAGCGTCACCACGTCGGCTTCGAGTCCGTCGATCACTGAACGCGCCTGTTTGCCCGAGCCGCCGTGCGATGCGCGGATCTTCAGACTTTCGCCGGTCTGTTGCTTCCACTGCGCCGCGAAACGTGCATTGACCTCCGCGTACAACTCGCGGGTCGGGTCATAGGACACGTTCAGAAACTCGGTATCGGCAGCCTTTGCTGTCGTCGGCAACAACGCAGCTCCCGACAGGGCCGCGCCAAGCAGCAGTGCCTTGATGGAAATCGTCTTGATGAGCAGAGTCATGAATCTGTCCTCGCAGAACGTCAGAAAGAGAATTGCGCGCGGGTGAAGAGCGATTTCTCGTCTTCGCGGTCAGCACCGACGGCCGCACCGCCGTCGAAACGGGTCTGGGTATAGTTGGTGATCAGCTTCAAGTTGCTGTTCAGGTACCAATTGAGGCCGACGGTCCAGGCTTTGGCCGAGGTGGCAGACGATGCGGCATTGGCGAACAACGGGAAGGCGTCATCGTCGAGATCAAGTACCCCGTAACGGCCGACAATTTCAAACGCACCCCAGTTTTGACCATCCGATGTAAACGGTTTGTTGGGCTTGGTGACCCCGCGATAACCGGCGTCTTCACCCGTCAGCACGACGCTTGCGGTCAGCTGGTACGCGTCGTGGACAAGATGCTTGCGACGCCCGGCATTCACGCCGCTGGTGACGCGTACCGTCTGTTCCGATGTGATGTATTCGCCCAGCACGCCAATCGGTCCGCGATAGAGATAGCCCTGCGGCGAAAACCGGCGATGCAGACCATCCGCTGCCACATTGCTGCTGTATGAGAAGAACTGCGCCTGGCCCGGCGTGCGATAGCGCGGCAGGACATTGTTGCCGGCGCCGAAGACATCGCCGACGCTGGCGGCAACACCGACACCGAGCCCCGACCAACTGTTCGCAGCATTCTTGAACGGCTCCCAGAAGACGCGACCCGCGTATTCGAATGCGTTGTCCGGGTTGGTCGTCGCGGCATCGCGACCATCCGGCGTGCCGTTGTAGGCACCGACGACATAATTCAGGCGACTGCCGAACAGTTCGCCCTGCAGTTGCACACCGAGATCGCGATTGGGTGCCAACTCGGTAGGAAAGCCGCGTTCCACCAAGACAATGGCACCACCGGACTGCAAGCGCTCCAGACCGACCGGACCTTTGACTTTACCGATACGTACAGTCGCGCGGGGATCGAACTTCAGGTCGACGTAGGCATCGACGAGGGTCGCATTGTCGCCAGCGAATTCGGGCGTGAGCCGGAACCCGATCAGCGGGCCCCAGTTGCCTTCCAGCGTCGGCCGGATGCGACGGAACAGGAATGTATCGTTCTGTGGATTGCGGTCGTCGCCGATGAAGAAACGACCATCCGCCTGCACCAGGCCGCGGACCTTCAATTCAAGTCCATCCGGCGACTTTACCGACAGTCCCTTGCTTGGGGTCAGCGACACGATAGGGTCTTTCGCGGCTTTGGCCGCAGCCACTTCGGCTTGCAGTTCGAGCTTGCGTTCAATCACACGCAGACGCTGGTCCAAGTCGAGCTCTCCGGATGCAGCCGTGTCGTCGGGCATAACGCCGAGGCGGCGTTCGAGCGCCTGCAATCGTTCGGTCAACGCCTCAATCGATTGAGGAGCATCCTCGGCATGCACCAGCGGCGCAGCTAGCGCGAGAGCAATGGCAATCGACAACATTCGCGCACCTGCGCGGAAAGCATTTCGGGGCATCATCGACTCCTCAAGAAATGGATGCGCATCCGGCGGCCCGGCCTGCGCTGGGGGAAAATCACACTCCTTTCAATTGCATTTTTCATACGGAACTTCGGTCAATGCGGTGGAGCGGATGGGGCATCGGCACTGGCGAAGTCGCGCAAATTGCGTCCGTCGAGCACCTTGGACAGCGCATCGCGCGACTCCCGCATCAACGCCCGCAGCGCGCACGTATCCGGATCTGCACAATCGCGACAAGCTTTGTAAGCAGTGACGCTTGCGCAACCCACAGGCGCCAGTGGCCCGTCGATCGCACGGATGAGATCGCCGATCGTGATGTCTTCTGGCGGAAGCGCCAGCATGTGACCGCCCTGCTGACCACGTCGGCTTTCGACGAACCCTGCAATTCGCAGGTCGACCAGAATCGCTTCCAGGAACTTGCCAGGCGCACGGCAGCGGAGGGCCAGCTCATGCGCCTGCAGCCGCTGCTGGCCCGAGCGGGCGAGCACACTCATGGCGCGCAACGCGTATTTGGCTTTCATGGTCAACATGTCGGATCTGCAATCCCTATTGATCGTGTAGGGATTATGGTCAGGCCGTCATTGCAGGGTCTAATTCCCCTGCGTCATGAAGAAATACTTTCGTTTCCGCGACTCAGCCGATCGAGAAATCCGAAGGATCACTCTGCGACTCGGCGGGCTTGCGCACCACCACATCCACCCGCGCCAACGGCGGGCCTTGCTGCAGCCACTCGGCGAGACGTTCGATGGCGTCGGAATCGCCAACGGCCAGCACTTCGACACGGCCATCGGGCAGGTTGCGCGCGTAACCGCGAAGATTCAGCGCAAGCGCCTGCACTCGCGTGCATACGCGGAACGCGACACCCTGCACGCGACCCGAAATCATGAACCTTGCGGATGTCATCGCTGATCAACCCGCACCGGTTTTACCGGCAGAATCAATCACTGCTTCGAGGTCGGCCTCCGTCACCGGCCCCATGAATTCTTTCGCGACTTTACCGTCGGGCGCGATGATGTACGTCATCGGCAGACCACGCGGGGTGGCGAAATCCGCCGGTGGATTGTAGGTATCGAGAATCGCGATCGGATATTTCACCGGACGCGTCTTCAGAAATTCGCGCATTTCATCCAGTGCGATTTCCTCATACGCGAGACCGATCACTTCGACATCATCGCGTGCGGCATCGAATGCATCGAGCTCGGGCATTTCCTTGATGCAGGGCGCACACCAGGTCGCCCAGAAATTGACCACGACCCAGCCACCGCGTTTCGACGCGAGGTCGTATTGCGTGCCGTCGATTGTCGCGATGTTCAACACAGGCACCTCCGGCATCGCGGCTTCGTCCGACGACGGTGTTTTCGCCTTCGTTTCGGCTGCGGCGACAGCAGGTGTGACCGGTTTTGTTTCCGCTGCCGCCTCGGGCTTGCACGCGATCAGACCAAGCAACAGGCAGGGCAAGACAAGATATTTGCGATTCATTCGTGATCCTTGCGGTAAATCGAAGCGACCGGTTTCCGCAACAGGTCGCGCAACGGGATGCGCAATTCGTCGAGCGCGGCGGCGGCAGACTTGCCCAATGCATCCTCGCGCTCCGGCAGCCATGCCTCCGCAACCGGAATGCGCAGATGGCAGGCTTTGTACAATTCGACAAGGGTGATGTCATCGAGATTCCGTGCAAGCAACCACTCGCCGGATTCCGCACGACTGAGCAGACCAACCTCGCTGAGCTGCTCCAACAACTGCTGCACGATCGCGTCGGTGAGCATCGGTTCGAGCACGCGGATATCCTCCAGATGCAAACCCTTGCCTTGCCGGCGATATTCGTCGAAGCGACCGACCAGCCGCAGCAGGCCATAGAACTCATATCCCGGCGGCAATCGCTGACCTGCGGGCTGGTAGCGGAATGCGGACAGCGATGAAGCGAGCGATGCCCCCAAGAGAATCGATACCCAGCCGGAATAGATCCACACCATGAAAATCGGCACGAATGCCAACGGACCGTAGATTTTCTGATACGTACCGAAACTGCCGATATAGGAACCGATGCCCAGCTTCACCACTTCGATGCACACCACCGCCAACACTGCGCCGAGCGCCGCGTAACGCCATTGGATCGTGCGATGCGGGACGACCCGGTAGACCAGTGCCAGAGCGACCCATTCGATTCCGATCGGCGCTGATCCGAGCATCCAAGCTTCGACGGTACGCCCGGAATCGGTCTGGAAGATTCCCAGTGCGAAGAAACGCGCGGAGATCGCCAGACTGGCGGCGGCAAGCAATGCGCCGAAGGTGAGTACGCTCCAGTACACCATGACCCGGCCGAATCTCGGCCGCGCGCTGGGCACACGCCAGATCCGGTTGAAGGTCGCTTCGATACTGTTGAGGGTGATCAGCAACGACAGCACGAGAACGAGCACACCGACGACGGTGAGTTGCCCGGTGTTCTTCGAAAAGCCGATCAGGTATGACTCGATCGAGCGTGCGGACGTGGGCACGAAATTCGAGAAGATGTAGGTGCTGAGCTGGGCGCTCCACTCTTCGTAGACCGGAAAGGCCGACAGGATGCCGAACACCACCATGCTCAACGGCACCAGGGCGAAGGCCGTGGTGTACGACAGCGCACCCGCCGCCTGGAACAGGCGGTCGTCGAGAAAACGTCGCAACAGAAAGCGGGAGAACGTGCCGGCACGGGCGCGATCCCACGCGAGTTCGCGCCATCGTGCGGCACACCATTGTTGGATCGCAGTCTTCGACACCATCCGCCAAGGTTAGCAGGGCACGCACCGACAGGGCGCACGCGGGATCGTCCTGTCCTGACGATTGCCGTACCCTTTGCGGATCTTTCAAGCCGGAGACGGTCGTGACAGAGGTTCTTGTCCTGTATTACAGCCGAGGTGGCTCGGTCGCCCGCCTCGCCAAGCAGATTGCACGCGGGATCGGCGAAGTCGACGGTGTTTCCGCACGCCTGCGCACGGTGCCGCCGGTCGCCCCTGTCACCGTGGAGGCCGCGCCGCCCGAGCCCGAAGACGGCGCACCCTACGTCGAGAAGCGCGACCTGTCGGAATGCGCCGGGCTGATCCTGGGCAGCCCGACCCGTTTCGGCAACATGGCCGCGCCGATGAAGCATTTCATCGATACCTTGGGCGCGGAATGGGCCTCCGGCACGCTGGTCGGCAAACCGGCGGCGGTGTTCACCTCCACTGCCAGCATGCACGGCGGACAGGAATCGACGTTGCTGTCGATGCTGGTGCCGTTGTTACACCACGGCTGCGTCATCGCCGGCATCCCGTTCACGGAGCCGCTGCTCAGCACCACCCGCAGCGGCGGTACGCCCTATGGCGCCAGCCATGTCGCCGGTGCCAAGGACGAGCCCCAGCTCACCGACGAAGAAGCCGTGCTGGCGCGCGCGCTCGGACGTCGCATCGCCCAGCTCGCGGTACGGCTGGCATGAGCGCATTCCGATGAACGCCCCTGACCGCGCGCAACACACCGACCGCATCGCCCTGACGGCGGCATTGTCGGGGCTCGTCGCCCTGTACCTCTTGTGGTTTCGCACCGATGAACACCGCATCGCCGCACTGCTGGTGTTCGCATTGCCGCCGCTGCTGCTTGCGATCGGTGCATGGACGCGACGCCCGACCGCACGTTTCTGGGCGGGCGTGCTGGCGCTGCTCTGGTTCTCGCATGGCGTGATGGTGGGGTGGTCGCATGCCGACGAACGGATCTACGCGCTGATCGAAGTCGCCTTGGCGCTGGCCGTGGTGTTTTCCTCGAATGCCGCCGGGTTGCGCGCGAAATTCGGAAAACGCCGCTGAAGGATCCGCAGGCCGCGTTGCAGTCGGACGCTTGGCGGTTCGTCGCCCGCCGGGCGCGTTCCGCGCCGGCTATGGCATCACGCCTATAATTTCACAACCTTCTACGACCGGGCTTGCCATGGAACAGTTACTCATCATCACCACCGGCGGCACCATCGACAAGATCTACTTCGACGACAAATCGGATTATCAGATCGGCGATCCTCAGATCGGGCGCATCCTGGAAGAACTCGGCGTCGCCTTCCGTTTCAACGTGATTCCGATCATCCGCAAGGACTCGCTGCACATCAATGCGGAGGACCGGGATCTCCTGCGCGCGACCATCGCCGCGCAGCCCGCGCGTCATGTGCTGGTGACGCATGGCACCGACACGATGGTCGAGACGGCAAAGGTGCTGAGCACGATCGACGACAAGACCATCGTTCTGACGGGCGCACTCAATCCCGCACGGTTCCGCGGCTCTGACGCCGAGTTCAACATCGGCACGGCCGTCGGCGCCGTGCAATCGCTGCCGCCGGGTGTTTATATCGCGATGAACGGCCGCATCTGGGATCCGCTCAAGGTACGGAAGAATGTCGCTGCGAATCGTTTCGAGGCGGCAGGCTGAAGCTTCAGGCGTTTCCACGCAATTGCGATCGTCTCTGCTGGACGTGCTCGCGCGCAATCGTGCCCCCGCACAATCCTGTTTGCGGGGCAGCAAAAAGAACCCCCGGCGGATGCCGGGGGTTCTTGATTCAAGCAACCTCATTTCCGATCAGAACGTGATGCTCCAGCTGTTGAGCGTGCCGGTGTCACCAGACGCGTTGTCGTTCACACGCAGGTTCCAGATGCCATTCAACGCTTCGGTGGACAGATTCACCGTGAAGGTCTGGATGATGTTGTCGGCACTACCGCCGGTGCGGTTGTGCAGCACATACACACTGCCATCCGGCGCCACCAGATCCACCTTCAGATCACCCTTGTAGGTGTGTGTGATGTTCACCGCGACCGGGGTGCTGGTCGGCGCATTGCCGCTACGACCGGACACCGTGATCGGGCTGTTGATCGTGGTGTTGTCGCCAATGGCAAACGCGCTGGTGTTGCTGTAGGTCTGCGACGTACCGCCGCCACCGCCACCCGTCGTGTAGTTGCCCACCAGACTGATACCGGAGAAGGCCGCGTAAGCCTTCAGGCGGACGTAGTAGGTGCCGGCCGACGGCGTGGCGAAAGTGCAGGTTTCAGCATTGCCGCTGGCATACGGACGGCAGTCGTAGACGGTGTCAGTTGGTGCAGCGCCGAACTTCACGTACATGTCCGCATCGCCCGTACCGCCGGACATCGTGAACGACAGGTTGGTCGCGCCTGCCGGCACCACCATCGTGTAGTTCACCGAGTTACCGGTGGTCGCAGTGAGGCCGGTGACCGGAACGCCATTCGTCAACACCGTGCCACCGCCACCCGAGCTCACCGTCACCGAACTGGACTTGGTGCTGGTGGCACCGCTGTTGTCGGTCACGGTCAGCGTGACCGTGTAGGTGCCCGCCGCAGTGTAGGTCTTGCTCGGGCTGGTCGCGGTCGAGGTGGTGCTGTCACCGAAGTTCCAGCTGCGCGATGCGATGCTGCCGTCGCTGTCGGTGGAGCTGTCGGTGAAGTTGGCGGTCAGGCCGCTGGTGGTGAAGGTGAAGTTCGCGACCGGCGGAATGTTGCCGCCACCGCTGCCTGCCGTCTTCGCCGCTTCACCGAGGAACGCCAATCCCAATTGGGCGAACTTGACGCTGTTCTGCGCCGAATTGCCCATGTTCGCCAGCGTGTCGTTCGCGGTATGGATGTACGGGTTGTAGGAAGAACCCGACGAGCCGCCGGTGCCCGCTTCGAAGAACATGGCCGAAGGATAGCCGGCGCTGGTCCAGGAGGCATGGTCGGAACAACCGTAACCGCAGGTATACGTGCCACGGGTCATGCCGAGCGGCGCGAGATAGGTGTCGAACAGATTGGTCAGGAACGTCTTCATGTCGACGTTCGAATAGTCCGAGACCAGACGCATGTCGGCCACGGAACCCGAACGATAGTTGGTCATGTCGAGCTGCAGCACCGCAACCACGTTCGCGCCGGCCGCCTGGTGCGCCTGTGCGATGGCGTTGGAGCCACGCAGACCGACTTCCTCGCCCGCATAGCCCATGAACTTCACGGTGCGCTTCGGCCTCCAGCCGTTCGCCATCGCGATCCGCAGGACTTCGGTCAGCGTCGCGATGCCGGAAGCGTCATCGTCGGCACCGGGCGCGACCTGAGTGGTACTGCCGCCGGCACTTCCGTTGATCGAGTCCAGATGTGCACCGAGCACCACGATTTCATTCGGCAATTCCGCACCGGCAATGGTGAGGATGACCGACGGCTGCGTCGAACAGGTGCTGCAGGCGAACAGTTCCGAAGTCACGTCGGTACGGCTGCCAGCCAGTCCCTGCCAGTTCGTGCGGATCCATTCCGCCGAAGTCTTGCCGGTGGCGCTGGTGTAGTAACGATTCTGATACGACGACAAGGTATTGATCGTGCTGAAGATATTGGTGTGCTGTACCTGCGGCAGCCACGGATTGACCGTCGTCTGGTTGTCGATCGTGTAGGACGCCAACAACGCGTTGGACTTCATCGCCAACGCAGAGCGATCGGAACGGATGAAGGCATCCGCCTCTGCACGGCTCGCGAACGCGAAGAACCCGCCGCAGCGGTTCTCACGGACATGGATCTGCTCGGAGATCTGGCTGAGCTGATAGGCCTTGGTCTGCGAGACCACCAGTGCGGTACCCGCACCATCCGACTTGGCGACTGCGCCGGTCACGAGGTCTTGCATCCCCTCGTAGCTCTTGCGCGACATCACGACATAGACCGGCGCGAACGGATCCTGTTCGAGATGCAGAGACGCCAAGGCGGCATCGGCATCGTGCTGCGCGTGTGCGCTGGCCGGCTGCGAACGACCGGACTGCGCGAATGCAGGTACATGCACAACGCCTGCAAGCACAATCGCGGCGATACATCTTGTTGCGAATTTCATGAAGTCACTCCTTTGATGATGACCCATTGCGGGCCGGTGGCGCATCGCCGATTTCCGCCGGATGGCGTCGACGATCCTGGCAGGTGTCCGTATGCCGTTGTTCCCGAAAAGCGAATCCCGCTGATGCCATCACGGATTCTGCTGCCATTCCTTCGCTTCAAACAATGACGCCCCCCGATATCGGGGGGCGTCGTACGGTACAGACGGTCACATCGGACCACCATGTTCGATCAGAACGTGATGCTCCAGCTGTTGAGCGTGCCGGTGTCACCAGACGCGTTGTCGTTCACGCGCAGGTTCCACGTGCCGTTCAACGCTTCGGTGGACAGATTCACCGTGAAGGTCTGGATGATGTTGTCGGCACTGCCGCCGGTGCGGTTGTGCAACACGTAAACGCTGCCATCCGGTGCAACCAGATCGACCTTCAGATCACCCTTGTAGGTGTGGGTGATGTTCACCGCGACCGGGGTGCTGGTCGGCGCATTGCCGCTGCGACCGGACACCGTGATCGGGCTGTTGATCGTGGTGTTGTCGCCGATGGCGAGTGCGGTGGTGTTGCTGTAGGTCTGCGACGTGCCGCCGCCACCGCCGGTCGTGTAGTTGCCCACCAGACTGACGCCGGAGAAGGTCGCGTAGGCCTTCAGGCGGACGTAGTACGTTCCGGCCGACGGCGTTGCAAAGGTGCAGGTTTCGGCATTGCCGCTGGCATACGGACGACAGTCGTAGACCGTGTCGGTCGGCGCAGCGCCGAACTTCACGTACATGTCGGCATCGCCGGTACCGCTGGACATCGTGAACGTCAAATTGGTCGCGCCAGCCGGCACAACCATCGTGTAGTTCACCGAGTTTCCGGTGGTCGCGGTGAGGCCCGTGACCGGAACGCCATTCGTCAACACCGTGCTGCCGCCGCCCGCCGTTACCGTAACCGAACTGGTCTTGGTATTGGTGGCGCCGCCGTTGTCGGTCACGGTCAGCGTGACCGTGTACGTGCCCGCTGCAGTGTAGGTCTTGCTCGGGCTGGTCGCGGTCGAGGTGGTGCTGTCGCCGAAGTTCCAGCTGCGCGATGCAATGGTGCCGTCGCTGTCGGTGGAGCTGTCGGTGAAGTTGGCGGTCAGACCGCTGGTGGTGAAGGTGAAGTTCGCGACCGGCGGAACATTGGCCGGCGGCGTGCCGGTGAAGTTCTGGGCAGTCACGTTGGCGCCGCTGACGGTGACGCTGCGGCTGGTCGGCGAGAAGGTATAGCCGCTCAGCGACGGCGTCAGTGTGTAGGTGCCATTGGACAGGCCCGACAGCGTGTACGCACCGCTGGCGTTGGTGGTGGCACTCGAACTGCCGCTGCTGACGCTGACGCCGCTGATGCCCGTGCCGCCACTGGTGGCGACGGTGCCGGAGATCGAATACGTCGTTGCACCACCGCAGGCCGGGAATTTGAAGTCGGCGATGCGGGTCTGCCAGCTACCGCTCGGACGGTACATGCCAACGAACCAGAAAGTGCAGTCGTCGACCGGGTCGACGGTCATCTGGTAATAGTCGCCCCAGCGACCGGAGGTTTCAGCGGCGGCACCGACGGCGACTTCGTTTTCACCGAGGGACATCACGCCTGCCGCGTCCGAGACGGTGCGGCCGGTGTAACCGAGCGTGGCGTACTTGGTCGGCGTGGTGGTCTTGGTGACGTTGTAACCCATACCGATGTTGCCGAACTTGTCCATCGCGACCGTGCCCAGCAGATGGTGCGTGCTGCTGTCGCCCGGGCTGAACGTGCCTTCCTGGAACAGGGTCCAGTTGCCGCTGCCGACGCGGCGCAGCTCGAACCAGCGGATGCCGGCGTCGACCACGGTGCCGGAGCGCGCAGCGTTCTGGTTGGTGGCGAAGGTACCGACCACCGCTTCATAGCTGCCGAGATTGCGATACGACAATTGATTCAACAGCACTTCGCGGATCGGATCGAGCTTCGAGGTAGAACCGGGCTGCGGCACGGTCGCGAACGTCGAGTAGTTGGTGAACCAGCTGTTGAACTCGGTGATCGCGATGCGCGGCAACGTGGTGATGCCACTGTTCGCCGGCGTATTCCAGTCGATGTTCAGCTCGTACAGATCGAGATAGTCTTGGGTACCGTTGGCGCTGGTACCGGCATGGGCCTCGTCGTCGTTGTGGCGCGCGAGCAGCTGTTTGCGGCCTGCCGGTGCTGAGGTGGAACCGTAGAACGTCGCCGGGGTGATGATCTGGAAGCCGTAGCCCGCCAGTTTCGGGATGCTGGCGAAACGCTGCGCCGGACGCGCGGTGGCGCCGTTGAGCATGTTCGCGCGATCGAACGCATACAGGCTCTGCTGCGCGCCGCCTTCGTTGTCGCCGCAGACGTAGGCATCGCCCCACACGCCGCAATGCGGATAGTCAGGAAGCGAAGGCGTCGAGTAGTTGTACGCCCACCAGCCGCCGGTCACCGGGTCGGAGGTTTTCGACACATAGGTACAGATGTTCGAGGTGTCGAGCACCAGCATGAACCAGCGGCTGGCCTGACGGTCCCACAGCACGATCGGGTCGCCGCCGTCGGCGGCACAGGCGCTGCCGGCGGGTGCCAGCGAACCGAACGACGTCGGGCCGGCCAGCAGGGTGCCGGCCTTGTTGTAGACCTTGAAGGTGGTCGAGCTGCCGTTGACGGCATAGATCACGTGGTTCGCACCGACTTCGACCACCGGATCACCGGGGCTGACGCCGGTGTTGGGGTTGTTGATGCTGACGTGACTGGTGGCGGCAATCTTCGCCCTGGCTGCGCCGCGCGGCGATTCGTCCCACAACTTCTGCAGTTCGGGCAGACGGTCGGTCGCGGTCGCTTTGCTTGCCGGCGCGTGCGGCGCGGTGCTTCCTATCGGACGATAGACGCGACGATGCGCTTCGCGGATGCCCATGCCCGGGCTCCACGGTGCGGCCTTCGGCAGATTGCGGAGGTCGACGTCGACGCTGTACGGCGTGACCGGCTGACCGATCTGCGGACGGCTCGGATTCGCGGCTTTGCCGCTTTTGGGTGGTGCTGCAATCACGGCGCATGGCAGTAGCAGCATGACAGCTGCCATCTGCATCGCCCTGACG
This sequence comes from Lysobacteraceae bacterium, assembly GCA_041751895.1. GTDB lineage: Bacteria > Pseudomonadota > Gammaproteobacteria > Xanthomonadales > Xanthomonadaceae > Lysobacter_I. The sequence goes on from JBGSID010000345.1 coordinate 14,941, forward strand.
AATGTCGGTGTTTTCATTTCTGGCTCCTGGACACACGGATGCGGAACAACGGAACTTCAAAACCTGTATGAGATGAAACAATTTCTACGGCTCGCACACTTACGGATACTTCGACTGCAGACACTTCAATCAAAGACACTGCATTACAACGACACGCGGCCTCGTGGCGCCATACGGACATCCCGCCCGCTGACGCGCATCGGTCAGCGACTTACTCGGGATCGACGAACACCGCCCGACGCAGCAGGTGGACCTCGCCGACTAGACTCTCAAGCATGATTTCCGCCTTCTGCTTTCCCGCCTTGGGCGCGCCGACGACGGCATGCGCCACTTTATCGGGCTCCTTTCCGTCGAGATGCTCGATCTGCAGCGAGTAATCGGTCGCGAACGGCGCTGTCGTCGCCAACGTCACGTCGGCATCCAGACTGTCGGTCGTGCTGAGCGAAATATTGCCGGTCCGCGTCGTGAAACGCTGCTGCGAGCCCGAAGGCGCGGTGCCGAACATCAGCACGTTGATCTTGCCCGCGTCGGTCTCGGCCTGCATCGTGCCTTCAATACCGCGCGCACCGATATTGCCGCTGCTGCTGCGCACGGTCAGATTACTCTTCAGCCCGCGGGCTTCGACATTGCCGTTGCCGGTACGCACCGATACCGCATGGCCTTGGGGCACATACAGCACCAGATCGATGCGCTGCGTCTGTGCGAGGCCGACGTTGTCGGGAAGCGTCGGGGCAACAACGAGATGCCCAGCGACTTCGGCTGGCTTGAACGTGAATTCGGATGCGCCCTCCGGCTGCTGGATGATCGCGCGCATGTCCAGCTGATGCTCGTAACCGCCGAAGCGCATATTGACGTTGCCGTAGGGGTTGTCGACCTCGACAGACTGCCCTTCGGACAATTGGAAACTCAGATCTCTGCGCTCGGGTTCCGGCATCTGGGCATCCGTCGCTTGGGTCGCCTGTCCGGCAGCGGCCACCGGGCCGGCGAACAGCACGCAGCAAATCGCGATCGAAGCGATGGAACAGGCATGGCGATACATTTTCGTGGTCGGTGTGCGCATAGGATTCGGGACTCAGAAGCGGTAATCGGCGGTAAGAATGAGATTGCGGCCGGGCTCATCAAGCCCCGAGCCATGTTCGCGGTAATGCTTGTCTCCGAGATTCTCGGCACGCAGCGCGAGATCGAGCTGACGTGATGCGCGCCATGCAATGCGTGCGTTGAGCGTCGCCCAGCCAGCGGTGCCTTTCGGATTGATGCGCGGATCAACCAGATCCCGCTCGCTCAGCTGATGCTGGCGCGTCGCGTAAAAACCGTATGCCTCCAGACTGAGGCGGTTGCGTACTTGCCAACGGGCGCCGAGTTTGCCGAACAATGGCGGGATGCGATCCGCCGGCATCGTGCCTGCATCGGTCTCTTCGTCGCCCCGTGTCCAGGTCGCGGTGGCGTACAGCTCGGCGCTCCGGGACGGCAAGCGATAACGCGCGCCGGCTTCGATACCCCAGAGTTCCAATCGCGCGATATTGCGGTTCTGCACTTCGAGCGCGCCATCGACCACGTTGCCGGTGAGCACGCTGGTGATCTTGTCGCGGTATTTCGAACGGAACACGATCAGTTCACCGCTGAACGCTTCTCCGCCCGCCTTGATACCGGCGTCGATGCTGACGACGACTTCGGGTTTGAGATTTGGATTCGGCGCGCTGTAGCGATTGCCTGGGCGTGGGCCGAACACACCGAGATCAAAGATGTTGGGTGCACGAAAACCACGGCCGAGATTGGCGACGAAACGCACGTCGTCCGAAAGCGCGAACGACATGCCGGCATTGCCGGTCAGATCATCCGGCGCCAGCGAAACACCGGGCGTGGTATCGCCGGCAGGAATCAAAATATCGAAGCGACTGTACCGCGCGCCATAGTTCAGATCGAGTCGACCATGACGCCAGTCGTCACTGGCATAGACGGCCCAACCGTCCATGCGTGAGCCGTCGGGAAAGCGCGGCGCGCGCTCACTGACGGCTCCGGTACCGATATTGAGACGGGTTTTCGACGAGTCCACGTCATCGCGATAGAACTCGAAGCCGTAACTGAGGTGATGCTCACCACCAAGCCCTTTGCCGAACTGGCCGGACACGCCCGTCGTGGTGTCGCGATTGCGCTCGCGATCTTCATTCTGCGTGCCGTATGCGCGGGTACGGCGGTCATCCGCGACGTATTGCCGGCCCAGATGAAACTCGCCGTTGTCGAACAAGGCATTCGGCGCGTCGATCCGCCAGCGCAGCTGCGCGAAATGCCGCTGCTGCGGCTCGAAGAAAAACACCGCATTTTCTGGCGTCGTTTGCCCGAAGCCCGGCACCAGCGCGTCATGACGCGGCGTGCGCGGTTGTTCAGAAGATTGCAGGCTCAGCATCAACGCATGACCAGGCGCGATATCGGCCTGCCATTTGAAATCGACGCTGCGCTGGGTGAAGCCGGTGAACGGCCGTGTGTGGCCGTCGCCGGCGCGCAGATCGTTCACGTCCTGTGAGGTGACGCCGAGCGAGAGCGCCATGCCCTTGCGTCCACCCGCCACCTGGGCGCGGCCGATCAGGGCATCGTCGGCGCTCGCGGCGATCGCGCGCAGCCGTCCGGTCCACGACCAGGTATCGCCATCGAAGTCCAGTTCGGGCGTGAGCATCTGCACCACGCCGCCCATCGCATCACCGCCGTAAAGCGTACTGGATGGCCCTCGCACCACTTCGATGCGGTCCAGACTCTGGCCATCGACCAGCGCGACATACTGATTGGGTGCATTGCGGAAGATTGCATTGTTGAGGCGGAAGCCATCGACCAGATGCAGCACTTCCGAACCTTTCAAACCACGCACGATCACCACACCCTGCCCGGGCGTGGTCTGTTGCACGAACGTGCCGACTTCGCCATGCAGCGCATCCATCGGCGTCTGCGGCGCGGTCTCGCGCATACGTGCATTGCCGACGACCGTGGTCGCGGCGGGAATATGGAGTGTGGATTCGGGACGCTTGGTCGCGGTGACCTGCACCGTATCCAGACAGATGACATCATCACGGCAATGGACGGCAGGATGGATGCGGGTGTTGACGATGGGGTTGGCACTGGATTCCGCACTCGCATCGATCGCCAGCGCTTCGCCAACGGCGATCGCCTGCAATGCGGTCATTCCCAAGGTCATCACCACAGTCCGCATGCTTCGCCGGTCTCCAGAAAAAAACAGAAAAACAAGCCGAAACAGGCTTGCCCGATCGACTCCTCGACCTCTCGTGCCACCGCCCGCTCCGTGGGCGTGCATGTCGCAAAAAAACCAACCCCTCCCCGCCAACGGCGGGAAGGGATCGGATGACATCTCAAACATCGTGACCTGACTGTTTGCCAGCCAAGCCAACACTGATCCAAGCCTTTCGGAAACCCCTGCCCCGGGAAGGGACAGGGGCGCCGATGATTACGGCGAGATCGTGGCCTTCAGGCTGACACCGGAGTACGCCGCGTAGGCGCGGACGCCGACGTAGTACGTACCCGCAGTCGGAGCGTTGAAGGTGCAGGTCTCCGTGTTGCCGCTGGTGTACGGACGGCAGTTGTACGAGGAGGTGGTCGGCGCGCTGCCGAGACGCACGTACATGTCCGCATCGCCGGTACCACCGGAGAGGTTGAACACGACGCTGGTCTTACCGGCCGGAACCACGATCGTGTAGATCGACGACCATGCGTTCTTCGCCACCGACGGCAATGACACTGCCACGCCGCTGCAGAGCACCAGACCACCGCAGCTCGTGCTCGTCACCGAAACCGAAGCGGTCTTGGTGCTGCTCAGGCCGCCCGCGTCCGTCACCGTCTCCGTCACCGTGTAGGTGCCGGCGGCAGCGTAGGTCTTGCTCGGGCTGGTCGCCGTGGAGGTGGTGCCGTCACCGAAGTTCCAGCTACGGCTGCTGATGTTGTTTTCAGCGTCCGTCGAGGTATCGGTGAAGGTTGCGGTCAGACCGCTGGTGGTGAAGGTGAAGTTCGCCGTCGGTGCGGTGTTGCCGCCCGAGGAGGTGTAGTTACCCACCAGGCTGACACCCGAGTACGCCGAGTAGCCCTTCAGCGCGACGTAGTAGGTACCCGCCGACGGTGCTGCGAAGGAGCAGGTCTCTGCATTGCCCGAAGCATACGGACGGCAGTCATACGACGCGTCGGTCGGCGCAGCGCCGAACTTCACGTACATGTCGGCATCACCCGTACCGCCGGACATCACGAACGACAGGTTGGTCGCGCCAGCCGGCACTGCCAACGTGAAGTTCAGGTAGGCACCGGTAGCAGCAGCCAGACCGGTCACCGGCACACCCTTGGTGAGTTCGGCCGGCGGCGGCGGCGGCGGCGGCGCCGAGCCGCAGCTCACGCCCACTGCGGTGAAGGCGGCAGTGACGTCAGCAACGGTGTAGCCGAGATCGCCAGCAGCCGTTTCCACGCCGCAGGCACCCTGGTTGAAGTTGGTGCTCGCGGTCCAGTAATTGGCATTGGCGCGCGCCATGACCTGGAACGCTTTCTGCGTGCTCCAGCCAGCCTTGTTGGCCAGCAGGTAGAACGCCTTGTTGTAGACGCCCGAGGAGTAATGCACGTCGAGGCCGTTGTAGTAGTTGGCCGCGTTGTCGATCGAGGAACCATCCTGCGTCGGATTGGCCATGTAGCGCAGCGCGCCGTTCGACTTGAAGATTTCCGCGCCGACGAGGAAGTCGTTGGTGCCCTTCCAGAAGTATTCGGTCGCTTCACCGCCCATGTCGGAGAACGCTTCGTTGATACCACCCGACTGGCCGGAGTAGGTCAGGTTCGAGTGCTGCTCGGTGTAGCCGTGCGAGACTTCGTGGCCCGACACGTCGGCGTTGACCAGCGGATAGAAGGTGCTGGCACCATCACCGAACGTCATCTGGGTACCATCCCAGTACGCGTTCTCATAGCTGCTGCTGTAGTGCACGCGCATGACCAGCTGGAAGGACAGTGCATTCGTGCCGGTCCAGGCGTTGTACATGTTCTGGATCACGCCGCCGAAGAAGTGCGCGTCGTTCAGCGGCGAATACGCGCCGTTGATGGTCTTCACGGTGTTGCGCGGGCAGGTGTACGAGAACGCCGTCGAACCCGAGGTACCACCATTGAGGTTCACCGTCTTCACGTTGGTGTTGTTCATGGTGCAGGTGGTGCCCGACTGGGTCACGTCCAGGAAGCCGTAGATGCCGCCCGAACCCCATTCGTACTGACCCGTCTTGGCGTTGCCGCCAGGGCCGGTGCCGACGAGTGCATGCTGCAGGTTGTCCCACTGCTTCAGCACGCGGCCGGTGAAGGCGTCGACGACCACGGTCGGACGCTTCGGCGAACCCATGTTGGTGGTATCGGCGAAATACGACACGACGTAGGCCTTGCTTGCGCGGCCATTGTCGTCGACGTAGATCATCAGGTCGGCTTTTTCATTGCTGGTGCGCATGAAACCGACGCTGTTGCCCAGACCGGCGCTCTTGCCGATGGACAGGGCGCGGCTCTTGCTGACGCTGACGCGACCGGCCGGGATTTCGCTGCCGAGATTGGCAAGCTTCTGGCCGAACAGGGTGCGGACATTGCCCGCAGCGTCTTCGCTGACGACGACGTGTTCGCCAAAGATCGGCAGGCCACGGAAGGATTGCTGGTAACGGTAGTTGCGCACACCGTTGGTGGTCTTGCGATCCAGCAGGAACAGGCGCGAATCGGCGTCCAGGCCGAGCGCTTGTTCGTGGCGGGTGTGGATCATGTCAGCTGCGCCGGAAGCGGCGATGGCAGCATTGTTCTGCTTGACACGGAACATGTCTTCGCGATGAAGGTCTGCACGACCGGCGGCCGAAGCGCCAGTGGCAAACAGGGCCAGCGCGGTCGCGGCGGCCAGAACGTTCATATGACGGTAGTGATTCACAGCTTTGTCTCTCCCTGGAACGAGGAAATTGAAATGCCGCACGATGCGGCTCTCGCTACACCCGCCGCGCACCCGCCTGCTCCGATCACATCCATTACGTTTGATCGGAACCCAAGCCGTGTCACAACGAAGCTGCTTCGCAATGGACTCCTTGTGCGATGCAGCTGAACCGAACGTAAGCGGAACTGACGCATCACGTCAACTGTTGACACTGTTGCGCATCGCGCTGTCGCGTCACAAGCGACACGGCGTCAAAAAAACGACAACTTCGCCACGCCAAGATGTGATGGAAGTCGCTTTTATAAAACTGAAATCACGAGACTGAATACGATTTCTATTGCGGTGCAACAAATGGTTGCGCCATCCAGACATGCCAGCAGGAGCATCGTTCATGAACGGACGACCGGAATTCCCGTCGAATCATGCCGCCGTGTCGACACCACATGCACGAACGAATCGTCTCCTGGTTGACGCAAAAAAGAAGCCCCGGCATCGGCCGGGGCTTCTTTCATTTCAACAAGGTCGATCACCGTTTCGCCGCGCCTGCAGGCGGAACATGGCAGGCGCGCAGGAACGGATTACGGCGTCCTTGTGGCCTTCAGGTTGACACCGGAGTACGCCGTGTAAGCACGCACGTTGATGTAGTAAACGCTACCTGCGGTCGGATTGGTGAAGGTGCAGGTTTCAGCATTGCCACTCAGATACGGACGGCAGGTGTAGCTGGTGGTCGTCGGCGCGGAACCGAGCCTCACGTACAGATCAGCGTCACCGGTACCGCCGGAGGTTGCCACCACCAACTGGGTGGTGCCTGCCGGGATGGTCACGGTGTAGTTGGACGATACGCCACCGGCGGCTTTCGACGGCAGAGCGACGTTCAGCACAACGGTACCGCCGGTCGGCGGCGTGGTGGCGCAGCTCACGCCCACGACAGAGAAGGCCGAGGTGACATCAGCAACGGTGTAGCCGAGATCGCTGGCCGCCGTCTGCACGCCGCAAGCACCCTGGTTGAACGTCGAGCTGGCCGTCCAGTAGTTGGCATTGGCGCGAGCGAACACCTTGAACGCCTTCTGCGTGCTCCAGCCGGTCTTTTTCGCCAGCGTACAGAACGCCTTGTTGTACACGCCCGAGGAGTAGTGCACGTCGAGGCCGCTGGTGTAGTTCGCAGCATTGTCGATCGAACGGCCGTCCGAGGTCGGAGTGCACATATAGCGCAGCGCGCCGGTGCCCTTGAAGATTTCCGCGCCGACCAGGAAGTCGTTGGTGCCCTTCCAGTAGTTCTCGGTCGCTTCACCGCCCATGTCGGAGAACGCTTCGTTCATGCCACCCGACTGGCCCGAGTAGGTCAGGTTCGAGTGCTGCTCGGTGTAACCGTGCGAGACTTCGTGGCCCGACACGTCGGCATTCACCAGCGGATAGAACGTGGTCGCACCGTCGCCGAAGCTCATGGTGGTGCCGTCCCAGAATGCGTTCTCGTAGCTGCTGCTGTAGTGCACGCGCATCACCAGCTGGAAGGTCAGCGCCTTGCTGCCTGTCCACGCGGTGTACATGTTCTGGATCACGCCACCGAAGAAGTGTGCATCGTTCAGCGGCGAGAATGCGCCGTTGATGGTCTTCACGGTGTTGCGCGGGCAGGTGTACGAGAACGCGGTGGTGCCAGACGTGCCGCCGTTGAGGTTCACCGTCTTCACGTTGGCGTTGTTCATCGTGCAGGTGGTACCGGACTGGGTCACGTCGTTGAAACCGTAGATGCCGCCCGAGCCCCACTCATACTGGCCGGTCTTGCCGTTGCCGCCAGGGCCGGTACCGACGAGTGCATGCTGCAGGTTGTCCCACTGCTTCAGCACGCGGCCGGTGAAGGCGTCGACGACCACGGTCGGGCGCTTCGGCGAACCCATGTTGTTGGTATCGGCGAAATACGACACGACGTAGGCCTTGCTGGCGCGACCGTTGTCGTCGACGTAGATCATCAGGTCGGCTTTTTCATTGCTGGTGCGCATGAAACCGACGCTGTTGCCCAGACCGGCGCTCTTGCCGATGGACAGGGCGCGGCTCTTGCTGACGCTGACGCGGCCAGCCGGAATTTCGCTGCCGAGGTTGGCAAGCTTCTGGCCGAACAGGGTGCGGACGTTGCCGGCGGTATCTTCACTGACCACGACGTGTTCGCCGAAGATCGGCACGCCACGGAAGGTCTGCTGATAGCGGTAGTTGCGTGCGCCTTCGCTCGTTTTGCGGCTGAGCAACAACAGGCGCGAATCGGCGTCCAGGCCTAGCGCTTGTTCGTGGCGGCTGTGGATCATGTCCACTGCGCCAGACGCGGCGATCATGGCGTTGTTCTGCTTGACGCGGACCATATCTTCACGATTGAGGTCGGCGCGGCCGGCAGCCGAAGCACCGGTAGCGAACAGCGCCAGCGCGGTCGCGGCGGCAAGGACATTCATTTGACGATATTGATTCAACACTTCTCTCTCCCTGGAACGGATGTGATTGAAAAAAATGCCGCGACTGCGGCCACGCCTCTACCTCTGGAGCCCAGGCACACGCCTCCGTTCCGACACGGATTTCCTGTATCTCGTCCGGAAAGAAATTGCGTTGCAAGGCTGCTGTCCGCATCGTCCGATCACGGGCAGCTGCGGCACATCAACAGCACGGTTGAATTCCGTCAACTATTTTTTTTCACAGCCGTGACACTGCTCTTCCAAGCGCAACAGGCCGTCAATAAAACGACAAATTCGGCACGCAATTGCGCTATGCATCTCAAATCAAAAGACGCGCGAACAGGGGGCAGCGTCAGTCGACTCGCCTTTTTGCTGCAGTGCAGCAAAGCTTCGCGCAACGCAACCCATCGGATACGCAATCGGCGTGCCAACAAAGACGCAGAATGTCCTGCCAGCAGGCTGGCTTCAGGACGCGTTTAAAGAAGAGGCAGAAGACCGGGCGGTGTACCCGGATCAGAGCATCCCGGTCTCGAGAAGCGCGGCTTCGGACATCATGTGACGTCCCCACGGCGGATCGAAAACCAGTTCGACGTCCGCCTCGGTCACGGTCGGGATCATCTCCAGCCGGCTGCGGACGTCGTCGACAAGGATGTCTCCCATGCCGCAGCCCGGGGCCGTCAGTGTCATGCGGATATCGACGCGGCGATTGCCGTCATCGGCACGGGCAACGGTGGCCTCGTAGACCAGACCAAGGTCGACGATATTGATCGGGATTTCCGGATCGAAGCACATCCGCAACTGTCGCCAGACCAGCTTCTCGACTTCATCGTCGCTGGCGCCTTCGGGAAGTTCGATCGGCGCCGGCGACTCCTTGCCGATGGCATCGGCGTCCTTGCCCGCAATCCGCATGAGATTGCCTTCCACGAACACGGTCCAGCTGCCACCCAATGCCTGGGTGATGTAACCGAAGCTGCCCGCCGGCAAGGTCACGGCTTCGCCCTGCGGCACCAGGACGGCATCGCAGTCGCGTTCGAAACGGACGGGTTCACTGCTACGTGAGTACACGGGGGCGGGACCGGCGAAATGTCGCGGAGAGCGGAGCGGGTTGCCATTGTACCGGAGCGACTTACGGACATGTCCGTACGTTATAAAGAACGCGTTTACCGATTATCCTGCCGGCTTGGCGCGGCGGCGCCGGGCCGGGGGAGGCCCTGTTCCGCATTTTTCGATTCCTCATGGAGAGACAGTCCCATGTTCCAAAAGACCATTTCGATACGACATCTTCGCAACAACTGCTTGTGCATCGCGGTGTTGACCGCACTCGGCGGCATCGTCGCCCTCCCCGCTTCCGCCCAGGACAGCGTTCAAGACAGCCCCCAGAGTGGTGTCGACGAGCTGGACCGGATCATCGTGACCGCTCAGAAGCGCGAGCAGCAGATCGAAGACGTGCCGATCTCGATCAACGCCTACTCCGGCGACTTCCTGCATGCGCAGGGCATCAATGATTACGGCGACCTGGGCACACTGGTGCCGGGCCTGGAAGTGCAGACCCAAAGCGTCAGCAACCCCAGCATCTCGATCCGCGGCATCACCGCCGACCTCGACGACCCGACCCAGGAGCCGCGCATCTCGGTATTCCAGGACGGCGTGTCGATCAGCCGCTCGCGCGGTTCGTCGGTCGAAATGTTCGACATGGAGCGTGTGGAAGTGCTCCGCGGCCCGCAGGGCACGCTGTTCGGCCGCGCCGCCGAAACCGGCGCGCTGCACCTGATCCAGAACAAAGCCCGCAAAGGCACCTCGGGCGGCTTCGAACTCGGCGCCGGCAGCGATGACCAGCGCAAATTCACGGGCTTCTACAACACCGATCTCGGCGAAAACGTACAGGGCCGCATTGCCGCCTTCTACGAAACCCGCGACGGCTATATCGAGAACCTCGACGGTGGCACGCTGCAGGGCAAGGACACCCGCGCGATCCGTGGCTCGCTCCACGTCGACCTCGGCGAGAACAGCGGCGTCGACGTGATCCTCAACTATCAGAAGGACACACCGCCGGGCACTGGCTTCCGCAGCCAGGTCATTCCGAACCTGCAGGGCAGCCTCGACCCCTACACCGCCAATTCGCAGCGCGGCAACGACCTGGGCACCGATCGCCAGGTTTACGGCGCGACGGTGCTCGGCGACTTCAGCCTCAGCGAGAACTGGTCGCTGTCGACCATCACCGGCTGGCGTCGTTACAACGGCTACGACAAGTTCGATTCCGATGGCTCGCAGGCCGACCTGATCGAATTCGACGAACACGCCTGGGGCCGCCAGCTCAGCCAGGAAGTGCGCTTCAACTTCGACAACGGTGGCAAGTTCACCGGCTTCCTCGGTGGTTCGTATTTCGACGAAACCTCCAAGCGCGACCTCGACTATCAGGCCGATGAGCGCCAGCTCTATGCCCTGCTCTCGCCGACGCTGAACGCAAGCACCGGTGGTGCGTTGCCGATCATTTCCCTGCTCAACCCCGACGGCACGCCGAACACCACCAGCCCCATCTTCGCCTTCCTGCCGTTCCCGCTGAACCCCGACCACCGCGAAACCTTCGGCAACGATGTCGATATCCGCGCGTTCGAACTGTTCGCAGACGGCACCTGGCAGTTCAACGATGCCTGGTCGCTCACCCTCGGCGTACGCGGTTCGCACGAATCGGTCGAATACGGCTACCACGCCGATGCCGGCAACGGCTCGGGACTGGGTTATGCGCTGTCGGCCCGTGGGACCCCCGCCTGCGCAGCGATGACGCTCTGCACCAACTTCCTGTTCCCGACGACAGCCGGCAGGCTCAGCGCCAGCGATACGTTCAATTCGTGGGTCGGCCGCGCCGTGCTCGGCTACAAGCTCAGCGACAACATCAACACCTATGCCAGCATCTCGCGTGGCCGCCGTCCGAACATGATCAACGTCAGCGACCTCGGCACCGAAGAAGTTCCCGCCGAAATCGTCTGGAGCTATGAGCTGGGCATGAAGGGCTCCGCCTCCGAAGGGCGCCTCGTCTATGACATGTCGCTGTTCTACTACGACTACAACAACTTCCAGGCTTCGGTACAGAACGCCAACCCGCCGCCGTTCTTCACGACCAAGAATGCCGGCAAGGCGCATGCGTTGGGCTTCGAGGCGTCGCTGCTCGGGCGCGTCAACGACAACCTCAACGGCTGGTTGAACTATGGCTATATCGACGCCGGCTTCAACGCATTCGACGATGACGGCACCTACCAGGAACTCTCAGGCAACCGCTTCCGGATGACGCCAAAACAATCGGTGTCGATGGGTGTGGACTGGAGCATCCCACTGTCCAACGGCGACAGCCTGTATCTGCGCCCCAGCTACAGCTGGCGTTCGCATGTGTATTTCGAGGACGAGAACCAGCCGGGCATCGAGCAGAACGGCTATGGTCTGCTCAATGCACGCGCTGGCTGGAAGTTCAACGGAAACTGGGAAGTCACCGTGTGGGGCAACAACCTCACCAACAAGGAATACCTGACCGATGCCGGCAATACCGGCCTGCTGTTCGGCATTCCGACCGTCATCGCCGGCCAGGATCGCAGCTACGGCGTGACCCTGCACGCGAAGTTCTGACGACAGTAATCGCCCTCAAAACGCCCGGCCGACCCTGTCGTCCGGGCGTTTTCTTTGTGCGGCCTCCTGACCCCAGACCTGACCCACTACCTGAATCCACTGCGAGACGCATGACGCCTCGCGGGTTCGCGAATCCATCGGCCTCCGCTACTCTGTGCGGATGATCACTGCCCCGACCGTTTCAACAGCGCCACGCACACGCGTGATCGCGCCGCTGCTGCTCACCATACTTGGCATCTTCGGCATGGCCGCGATCTGGGTCTTGCTGGCGCTCATCGTCGACCGGCAGTGCGCCTGGATGGCCGTGATGACCGCCGCCGACATCGCCCTGCTGCTGCGCCTCTCGCGCGCCGCGCCCGGCAT
>JBGSID010000346.1:0-7123 GCA_041751895.1 Lysobacteraceae bacterium
ACGCGCGCTGGCGCATGTGCTGGGTGTGCCAGCGCGGCCGTACGACCGCACGCGCGGCACGCACAAGCCACCGCAGGTCGCGGTGATCGTGGAGGCCGACTGCATCGGCTGCACAAAATGTATCCAGGCCTGTCCGGTCGACGCCATCATCGGCGCGGCCAAGCACATGCACGTGGTGATCGAACCGCTGTGCACCGGCTGCGAACTATGTATCCCGGCCTGCCCGGTCGATTGCATCGTGCTAGAACCCACCGCCAAGGACGCCGCCCGATGACCTACCGCGCACTCGATGCCGCCGCGATTCTCGTCACCTGCGAGCGCTTGGCCGCGCGCGTGCACGAACGTTTTCCGGGTTCCGGCCTGTCCAAAGTCGCCAGGGAATTGTGTGGCCTCGCCAGCGAATCCACGCATCAGATCGACGACATCCGCAAGCCGCACTGGCCGATCCGGATCGGTGTCGGCGTGATGGTGCTGCTGATTCTTGTGCTCGCGATCGGCTTCTTCGCGAGCGCGCATGCGCCGTCGTCGCAGGTCGAACTGTTCTCGATGCTGCAGGTCATCGAATCGGCAGTGAACGACGTGATTTTCCTGGCGATCGCGGTATTTTTCCTGGTGACGCTCGAATCGCGGCTCAAACGCCGCAAAGCCTTGCGCGCATTGCACGAGCTGCGCAGCATCGCGCACGTGATCGACATGCATCAGCTGACGAAAGATCCGGAACAGCTGTTGTCGCCCGAGATGACGACCACTTCATCGCCACAACGGACCATGTCCCGGTTCGAATTGGCGCGCTATCTCGATTACTGCTCGGAACTGCTTGCCATCGTCAGCAAGATCGCTGCGCTGTATGTGCAACATCTCGACGATGAACTCGTCCTCGCCGCAGTGGACGATATCCAGGGGCTGACCAGCGGCCTGTCTTCGAAGATCTGGCAGAAGATCGTGATCGTCGACAGCATCTCGGGCCGCGAACCGGCGTCGCGCTGAACACGTCTGCATTACCGCCATGGTTGCGCGGATGCAGGATGCGATTGCCAAAGGATCGATCGATAGCTACTTGGCAGCCCCACATGCCGAGCACACGCGCTCAACCTTGTAGCCTTTGGCCCGCAGCTTTTCGACAACGCCATCCTCGCCAAGCAAATGCATGGCACCGACCACGACCAGCGTGTCGTCCTTGGTTTCATCGTCAAGCATGCGCTGCAATTTCGGCACCCATGCGTCATTGCGGGCGACGTTGACGCGTCGATACAGCTTTGGATAATCGCGGCGCATGTCCGCCGCCATGCCATTCCAGAGCGCGGAGATGTCGCCGCGCCGCCATGCCGCATGCAGCGCCTCGATTTCCGACTTCGCGTCGGCAGCTTCACCGAGCGATTCTTCGAGGAACTGCAATTGCTCCTCGCTGCTCATGCCATCGAGCACCGCAATCTGCTCGCTGCCTTTCTCCATGCCCATCGCCGGCTTCGAGACCTTGGCGGCACGGCCGATGAAGTACATGTCGAGCCCGAGCCGCGGATCCAGCCCCTGCTTGTTCATTTCGATGATCGAGATCATCAGCCCGACATACCATGGCTCGAACATCTGCAACGCCTGTGCCGGCATCCCGATGCGCTGCAGTTCTGCGGCGTTGCCGGCGACCCAGGCATCGAGTTTGTCGACCACCGGTTTCTGAAGCTCACTGTTCAACGGCTTGCCATCCATGCGCAACGCCGCCTGCCCCATCGCCATCCCCAATTCGGGCGACAACAGTTCTTCAGGCGACAGCTCGAACGCCAGCTTTTCGGCATCGTCGAAGGCGCTTTCGACATCCGCCGACAACGGGTAATCCTCCGGCTTCAGCATGTGGAAGGAACCCAACAAGTACACGTCGTTGTCGGCATCCGACACTTTCCACAGCAGCGGTACCGGCGGCGTGCCGACGGCTGGAGCGGCCTTCGATGGATTGGCGGCATCCGCAGAGACGGTCGCCACGATGGCGGCCAGCAGCCCGACCAGAAAGGGTTTGAGTGTCATGTAAATCCTAATGTCGGTCGATCGTATTCGCGGATCAGTGCTTTACGCCGTAGCGCTTTTCGCCGGCCGTAATGGCCAGATCGAGCCGGTTCTGATTCGGCGGCAGCGGACATGTGGCGAACGGTGTGAACGCGCACGGCGGGTTGTAGGCATGGTTGAAATCGATCACCACCTTGCCGCTGGCATCCGGATGCGGCACATCGATATAACGGCCGGCGCCGTAGCTTTCGTGGCCGCTGGTGCGGTCGGCAATGATCAGCGACAACGTATCGTCGCCTTCATCCAGCGCCTCGATGCGGAAGGTCTTGCCATCGCGCGTGAATTCAAGCGCCCCGGGATTCGGGGTATCGGTCGTCGTTCCGATGATCGACGCGATCGGCAACGTGGTGCCGGCCGGATTCGGAATGAACTTGGCTTCGACCTGCCAACTGCGGTCCGCCGGCCAATAGTCGATGCCCTTGAACCCGGTGCGCGTTTCCGCGTCGGCATGTTTCACACGCAGCGCGCGATTGCCGCCACGTTCGATGACGGTGAGTTTGCCTTTGCCTTCATCGAAGCCGACGACGCTGGCCGCGCCCGTGCTGTCGTCCTTCAACTCGACGCGTGCGGCTTTCAGCGGCTCGCCGTCGAGGGTGAGAGCGAGGCCGGGTTCCGGCGTGAAAAACACTTTCTGTCCATCGCGCGTGAACATGCCCAACGATTCCGGCCCGAGGGTGATACGGATACCGCTGCGTGGACTGCTGCCGACGTAATGCGATTTCAGCGTGAGCCAATGCAGACCGATGAGGCTGGTCCAGCCATCCGGCTGGGTCAATCTTTCCTGGCGCTGCATGCGCCAGAGACTTTCGCTGGATTGGTATTGCGCTTCGGCCGCACTCATCGCGGCATCATCCACTGCCGGCTTCTTGTCGCCGCATGCGCCCAGGGCAAGCAACAACACTGTGCCCACCATCGTGCGTGCGACGATCTTGCCCGCCCGCAGTCCCATTCCGATTTGGATTCCATGCATGCTCAACGCCCCCGTAAGAACCAGCGATCGATCTCGCCCAATGTGAATTTCGCCCAGGTCGGGCGGCCATGATTGCATTGCCCCGAACGTTCGGTGGCTTCCATCTCGCGCAGCAGCGCATTCATTTCCGGGATGCCGAGACGGCGATTCGCACGCACGGCGGCATGGCAGGCCATCGTCGCCAACAGTTCGTCGCGCGCAGCGGCGACGCGGCGGGACTCGCCATGTTCGACCAGATCGGCGATCACATCGCGCAGCAGCGCTTCGACTTCGCCATCCGCAAGCAAAGCCGGCACCCCGCGCAACGTCAGACTCTGCGGTCCACTGCGGGTGATTTCGAAACCAAGCAACGCCATGGTCTCGGATTCACGCTCGGCGGTATCCGCTTCGCGTTCCGAAACCGCGACGGTCTGCGGCACCAACAGCGGCTGCATGCGCAGGCCGATGCTGTCATGCGCGGTTTTCAGTTTCTCGTAACCGATGCGTTCGTGTGCGGCATGCATGTCGACCACGATCAGACCATCGGCCGTTTCGCTGAGCACATAGATACCGTGCAACTGCGCAACGGCGTAGCCGAGCGGCGGCACCTCGCCTTCCACTGTCTCAGGCAATGGACGTATCGCCGGCTGCGGTTGCGACGACGGCGCGTAGAGAGCGGCGTAGGCGGCGCGGGCATCGTCGACACGCAGGCCGAGTCCGGTCTGCGGCATCGGCCGGTTCCACTGCAGCACGCTTCCATTCTGCCCACTTGCGCCTTGTACGCCCCATTGCTGCGTAGCGGCACCAGGCGCAGTCTGCTGTTGAAAATCACCCGTCCCCAACGCTGAATCCGATGCTCCTTCAGCAACGCCTGTCGCCATGCCGGCACGGGTTTCGGCGAGCGCCGCATGCAGGGTGCGATATACGAAATCGTGGATCGGTCGGGCGTCGCGGAAACGGACTTCGTGCTTGGCCGGATGCACATTCACATCGACCCGACGCGGGTCGATGTCGAGGAACAGCACGTACGCCGGCTGGCGGCCGTGGAACAACACATCGGAATACGCCTGTTTCACCGCATGGGCGACGCTTCGGTCGCGCACCGCACGTCCGTTGACGTAGAGATACTGTTGATCCGCACTGGCTCGCGAATACGCCGGCCGTGCGATCCAGCCGCGCAATTGCATCATGCTGCCGCTGTCGGTCGACAACGGTGCGACGTGATCGACGAGCAAGGCATTGGCCAGGAATTCCTCGCCGAGCGTTTCGGCTAATCGGTCGCCCGAGAACAGGGCATCGCCATCGCCTTTGTAGCGCCGCAACGGTTTGCCGTTATGGCTGACGCGCAGCTCCACATCCGGCCGCGCAAGTGCGAGTTGGCGCAACCACTCTTCGATATGGCCGAGTTCGGTACGTTCGGCGCGGAGGAATTTGCGGCGCGCCGGCACGTTGAAGAACAGATCACGCACTTCGACCGTGGTGCCCGTCGCATGCTGTTTCGGCGCGATGTCGCCGATGCGACCACCTTCCACCTGCAGCGCCGAGCCGTGGGCATCGTCCTCACGCCGCGAAGCGAGGCTGAAGCGGCTCACCGATGCGATCGACGGCAGTGCTTCGCCACGAAACCCGAGCGTGGCGACGGCTTCGAGGTCGTCGAGCGAGGCGATCTTGCTGGTGGCATGACGCTGGATCGCGAGCGGCAACTCCTCCGGCGCGATGCCACCGCCGTCGTCGCGAACGCGGATCAGGCGCACGCCGCCATCCTCAAGATCGATATCGATGCGGCGCGCGCCGGCATCGATCGCGTTCTCGACCAGTTCCTTGACCACGGAGGCAGGGCGCTCGATGACTTCGCCGGCCGCGATCTGGTTGATGAGGGTGTCGGGAAGTTGGCGGATGCTCACGTCGTGATATGACGCCGCCGCAGCGACGTTTCGCAAAAACAGACGTGATGATAAGGCCAGCGGGCGATTCGCGCAGGCAGCCGAGCATTCAGTTCAACAGCACGCCTGACTCAGAGTGCGAGGCCCAGCACGAAACGAATGTCAGGGACTGCCGCCAGCGACAACGGTCGGGGGCGAAACAGTCGCAGCACTGGCCACGGTCGTCCCTTCGAGGGTGTTAGCCCGCGCGGCATAAAGCGTGCCCGGTGGCGGTTGGCGGGTGAAGTAAGTATCCACGCCATCCAGCACTGCACGCGCAAGCGAACGCTGATAGTTCGGATCGATCAGCCGACGTTCTTCGTCCGGGTTCGAAATGAACGCGGTCTCCACCAGCATGGCCGGCATGTCGGACGTGCGCAGCACCGAGAAATTAGCACGCTCGATATCGGGCTTATGGTTGTTGCCGATCGCCTTGAGGCCAGACAGCACATGCCCTGCGGCATCTTCCGAGGCCTTCAGCTGCCCGCTCTGGGTGAGATCGAGCAGAACCGAAGCCAAGGTGGTGTCAGGCTTCCGCGCGCCGGCGCCACCGATGAGGTCTGCGGCGTTTTCCTTGTCGGCCAGCCAGCGGGCGCGCTTGGAGGAAGCGCCCCGTGTCGACAGCACATAGACCGAGGAGCCCTTGGCAGAGCGATTCTCGGCCGCATCGGCATGGATCGAGATGAAAATGTCGGCCTTGGCGGCGCGGGCAAGCTGGGTGCGCTTGGGCAGCGGCAGGAAGACGTCGGTATCCCGGGTGAGATATGCCTTCAGCCCGGGCGTGGCATTGATCTGCCGCGCAAGCTCACGGGCGATCGCGAGGGTCACATCCTTCTCGCGCTTGCCGCTGGGGCCATGTGCGCCCGGATCCTGCCCACCATGGCCCGCATCGATTGCCACGATCAGCGGCCGTGTGCCGGCACGCGGTACTTGCACGGGTTTATTGGCGGGGGCCGCTGGCTCCACCGTCGGTGTCGCGGGCTTCGGAGCGGCTTCAGCCACGGCAACGGATGTTGCAGGCGGCGTTATGCCGACAGTGGAGGCCGTCGACGGAATCGTGCTGCCGGCGGCCACCGGGATGTTCGCGGAACTGGAGGAATTCAGGATCGCCGCAGGGTCCGCCGGAACCACCGCAACCACTGGCGGCGGCGTGGTTACTGTCGACGCTGCGGTCGGTTTCGCGCCGTCGCCCGGCCATTCAAGCACCAGACGTGCGCTACCGTTCGCGCCTTGTTCCATGTGCGGCTTGAGCACCGCAACGGGTGTGGCGAGATCGAAGACGATGCGGGTTGTACCCGGGACAGGACTACCGCTGCGTACGGATTTGATCAGACCGGCGGGTGCCGGCAACTGCAGGTCGCGACTCGCGGTGGTCTGCGGAAGATCGACCACGAAACGATCAGGATTGGTCAGGGTAAGCGTACGGAAAGCGACATCGCCGCTCATCTCAAGCTC
Source organism: Lysobacteraceae bacterium (assembly GCA_041751895.1). GTDB lineage: Bacteria > Pseudomonadota > Gammaproteobacteria > Xanthomonadales > Xanthomonadaceae > Lysobacter_I. The sequence continues at coordinate 6,382 of JBGSID010000346.1, forward strand.
GGCACGGGTCCCGGTGGCGCCGTCACTCAACCGCAAACCCTTGATTTCGCTCGCTTGCGCAAGGTTCCAGCACAGGGCCGCCAGCAAAGCCAGGCCCAGGATGATCTGCTGAACAGTGGTCGCCTTCACGCGCATGACCGGTAGTCAAACACCTGATGGCGATTTTTTCAAGCACTTTTCCCTTAATAATCCGCAACCTGCCACGACTTCCTATCGCCGTGGTTCAACTTGGGGCCATCCAACGCCTGCTCAGCGGCCACCTGGACCCGCCACTCACGCCCTCGCGCGCTCTGCGGAATCAACTCGCATCGCCGCCCAGCACCTTCGATCGACAAACGGATCAGCAGATCCGCAGCCGGCAGGGAGTCGCCTCCCCGTTCCGGCCATTCGACCAGCCACAGGGCCGCGTCGGCATCGTCCAGGCCCAGAAATTCCAGCTCGGCGCCATCCCCGATCCGGTAGAGATCGAGATGCAGGGCCTCTCCCGAAGGCACCGGATAACGCTCGACCAGCGTATAGGTCGGGCTGCGAATGGCACCCGTCACGCCCAACGCGCGCAGCCAGCCACGGGCGAGCGTGGATTTTCCCGCGCCTAGATCGCCATGCAGATGCACCACGGCCGGCACCGGCGCCGTGCGCGCAAGCACATGCGCAAGCCGCTCAGTGGACTCCGCATCGACCAGATGCAACGCAGCCGTGTCGCTCACGCGCGCGACACCGGGTTGGCGAGACGACGCAACTG
>JBGSID010000347.1:0-5926 GCA_041751895.1 Lysobacteraceae bacterium
CGCTGGAATCTGATCCGGCTGGCGCAGGCGCTGTCGCCGCTGTTCGCGGGTGCGGAAGCGCTGCAGGCCGGCATCGATGGCTTCGGTATCGCCTACACCGCCGCCGACCGCAACAACACCGCGCGCAAGCTCGGCCTGGCCGAATGTCGTGAGGAGGATGTCGAACTGATCCGCGACCTGCATGCGCTGATGCATGAGGCGGAGGTCGACATGACCCTGTGGTTCCGCGCGTTGGCAGACGTGGACCCCGCAGCGCCAACGCTCTCACCGCTGGAAGACAGCTTCTACGACCCGGCGAAACGCGACGCCCATCGCCCACAGTTCGACGCCTGGCTGCAGCGCTACGCCGCGCGACTCGGCGACGACCCGCTGTCTGCAGCGGACCGCCGCGCGCGCATGCACGCCGCAAACCCGAAATACGTGATGCGCAATTATCTGGCGCAACAGGTCATCGACCGTGCCGAAGCCGGCGACACCGCAGGCATCGCCGAACTGCTCGAGGTCATGCGCCGACCGTACGACGAGCAACCGGGCAATGAACGCTTCGCCGGAAAACGTCCCGACTGGGCGCGCGACCGCGCCGGTTGCTCGATGCTGTCCTGCAGTTCCTGATTGCGCATCGAGCGTTCAATCGCAACTTGCTGGAAACTGAATGGGACGCCAAACGTCTTCCACTGCGGTGTGAACCTGCAACAGGACGCACGGTTCACGCCATGCCCGACGCAGGCCCGCGCTCGCCAAGGTTGGACCGATCGCGGAGAATAGCCCGCGCTCCACGCTCTCTTCCCCCTATCCGCCCGCCCATCCCGGACTCCGGCACGTGCGGGTCTCCCTGCAGGCCTCCCGAATGAATCGGATTCTCGTGACCGGCGGCGCCGGCTTTCTTGGCTCGCATCTGTGCGACCGGCTGCTCGACGACGGTCATGACGTACTCGCCATCGACAACTTCTTCACCGGCAGCAAGCGCAACATCGCTCATCGGCTGAGTCACCCGTATTTCGAACTGATGCGCCACGACGTGACCTTTCCGCTGTACGTCGAAGTCGACCAGATCTACAACCTCGCCTGCCCCGCTTCACCCGTGCACTACCAGCACGACCCGGTCCAGACCACGAAAACCAGTGTCCACGGCGCGATCAACATGCTCGGGCTGGCCAAACGCCTGAAGGCACGCATCCTGCAAGCCTCGACCAGCGAGGTCTACGGTGACCCCGAAGTGCATCCGCAGACCGAGGGCTACTGGGGCCGCGTCAATCCGATCGGCATCCGCAGTTGCTACGACGAAGGCAAACGCTGCGCCGAGACCTTGTTCTTCGACTATCACCGCCAGCACAACCTCGACATCAAGGTCGTCCGCATCTTCAACACCTACGGCCCGCGGATGCATCCGAACGACGGCCGGGTGGTCAGCAACTTCATCGTCCAGGCGCTGCGCGGCGAGGACATCACGCTCTATGGCGACGGCACCCAGACCCGCAGCTTCTGCTACGTCGATGACCTGATCGAAGCCTTCGTGCGGATGATGGCCACTCCGAAAGGCTTCACCGGACCGATCAACATCGGCAACCCGGGCGAGTTCTCGATGATCGAGCTGGCCGAAACGGTGGTGCGTCTGGTCGGTGGACGTTCGAAACTCGTGTACCGCCCGCTGCCATCCGACGATCCTAAACAACGGCAACCGGACATCGCACTGGCGAAGTCCGAGCTGGCGTGGGAACCGAAAGTCGCGCTGGAAGATGGCCTGAAGGAAACCATCGCCTACTTCCGCCGGACCTTGGACAAAGCGGAAGCATGAATACCGCAAGCACCACATTCGCCGTCATCATCACCAGCTACAACTACCGCGCCTTCGTCGCCGAAGCGATCGACAGCGCGCTGGCGCAGACACGCGCGCCAAAGCAGATCCTGGTGGTCGATGACGGCTCCACCGATGGTTCTCCGGAGTATCTGCGCGAACGCTACGGCCAAGACCCGCGCGTGACCCTGCTCTGCGGCGAGAATGGCGGCCAGCTGGTCGCGTTCAAGCGCGGCACCGATGCCGCCGACGCCGACGTGCTGTGCTTCCTCGACGCCGACGACCGCTGGGAACCGGATTATCTGGCGAAAATCGGCGCGGTCTACGACAGCCACAAGGATATCGGCTTCGTGTTTTCCGACATCGTGCTCTTCGGCGATGAATCGCGCCGCATCGGCTATGCCGACAAGGCGATCGACCTTGGCTACACCGTGATCAGCACCTGGGCGCTCACCTACTGGTATGGCGCGCCGACCTCGGCATTGTCGATGCGAAAGATCTATGCCGAGCGTTCGCTGGATCTGCCTACGCAGCTGTATCGCACATGGAAACTCTGCGCCGACAATTGTCTGGTCTACGGTGCCAGCCTCTTTGGCGCGCGCAAATATTTCCTGCCGACAGGCAGTGTCGGCTACCGGATCCACGGCAACAACGGCTGGTGGACCAACCGCGGACCGACCTCCAATTTCCTCAACCGGCTGCATTCGCGCGGGCTGATCGGCCACTATGCACGGACAGCAGGCATCGACGACTCGTGCCTGGAACTCGCCAAGCTCGAATACAAAACCAAGCCGGACCCCGACTGGGCCGAAACCAAACGCTACATGGCGGTGTGCATGCGCGCACACGCGCCGCTTTGGAAGCGGCTCGAACGCGTGCTGAGCATCGTGTCAGGACGCAAGCGCACACGACAGTCATGACCCATGAAAATCCTGCTCACCAATTTCCATGACGGCGACGGTGGTGGTCACACCACATACCTGCTCGCCTTGGCTCACGGCCTGTGCGCCAAGCATGAAATCCACGTCGCAGCACCACCGAGCAGCCGCCTGTATCGCGAGGCCGTGGCGATGCCGGACATCCATGCGATCGCACAACCCTTCCCGAACGGCTTGGGCAAAACGGCGAAATCGCTGCGGGAGCGCCGCAATCTCCGCGCTTACATTCTCCAACACGATTTCGACATCATCCATGTCAACGGCTCGGCCGATCATCGCCTCGTGCTTGCAGCACTGCGTGGAAACAGAAAACGCCCGAAATTGCTGCTGACCAAGCACAATTCAAAGCCGATCTCAGGCCCGGGACACTGGTGGCGCGCGCGACGGACCAGCATGGTGCTCGCAGTGAGCGACCATACGCGACGAATGCTCGAAGCCAGTGCGTATGCACGCTGCCGCCTGATCACCATTCGCAATGGCGTGGACATCACGTACTACCATCCGACACCGGACGCCACCGCCGATGCGCGCGTACACCATGCCGAAGACTCGGCATTGCTGCTCGGCAGCAATGCCGGCACTGCAGACCACAAAGGCTGGATGGATCTGATCGAAGCTCTGGCGAGCTTGCCGCCGGAGCTGCGTCAGCAGGTGCGCGTATTGCTGTGCGGCAAACCATTGTCATACCCGCAGCGCGTGCGTCTGGATGCGCTCGGCCTGAACGATGCGGTGGAACACGCCGGCATGCTCACTGACGTACGCCCGTTCATCCAGGCGATCGATGCGGGTTTCGTGCTGTCGTATGCTGTCGAAACGATTTCGTTCGCCTGTCGCGAAATGATGGCGATGGGCAAGCCGGTACTGGTCAGCGACTACGCCGGATTACCGGAAAACATCGAATCCGGAGTCGATGGCTGGTGCGTGCCTGTGCGCGATCGCAGCGCGATCGCGGCGGCGATCACCGAAATGTTGGCCGATCGTGCGCGGCTTCCGGACATGGGTCACCGCGCCCGCCTCCATGCCGAACGCGAATTCGGTCTGGACGAATTCATACTGCTCACCGAGAAGGCATATCTCTCGCTGGTGTCTGCGTAGCATTGCATTTCATCAACGAGGGTCGCTTCGAGCACCGTTACGAAAAACTGTTGCTGGTGGCGCCGCCACGATTCCTCGGCAAGATGCGCGCCGCGCTGGACCCTCAGGTCGCGAAACTGGTCAGCCACACGTCCGACAAGGACATCACCAAGGCGACTGTGGAGGCTATTCGCAAGGAATGGCACGACCTGTATTGAGCAACGTCGAGACAGAGGCCGACGCCATCCCCACAAAGGCAGGGATGACGTCGCAAGCACAGGCCTGACTAGCACAGGCCGGAGCATCACCACCCGGAATTCACTTGCCCTTCTTTTCCTTCTTTTCGGCGCGCTTTTCCTTCAGCGTCTTCTCCGGTTTCTTCTTTTCCTGCTTCTTCTGATCCATGCCTTTGGACATGACGGGCTCCGCGATGGGTGGGTGTGGACGCCAAGCGTACGCTGGCCCCTGCCAACCGGTAAACTGGTCGGATGCCTCTTATTACCCTGAATGACGTCGACTTCGGCGTCGGCGGCCCGCTGTTGCTCAATGGCGTGAACCTCGCCATCGAGCCCGGCGAGCGTATCGCCCTGATCGGCCGCAACGGCGCCGGCAAATCCACGCTCCTGCGCCTGCTGGCTGGCGAGCACAAGCCCGACGACGGCGAGATCCGGATCGAAGGTGGCGTGCGCATCGCCCGGCTCGAACAGGAAGTGCCTGCCGGTGCGGCCGGTAGCGTCTTCGACGTGGTCGCTGACGGCCTGGGCGAGATGGGTTCGCTACTCGCCGAATACCACCACCTGATCCACGCCGACGATCTCGACACCGACGCCCTGGCGGCGGTGCAAACGAAGATCGAGGACGCCAACGGCTGGTCGCTGGACCAGCGCGTCACCGAAACCCTGACCAAACTCGATCTGGACGGCGACGCCGACTTCGCAAAGCTCTCCGGCGGCATGAAGCGCCGCGTGCTGCTGGCGCGTGCGCTGGTCTCGGCACCCGATCTGCTGCTGCTGGACGAACCGACCAACCATCTCGACATCGCTGCGATCGACTGGCTGGAAGGCTTCCTGAAAGCCTGGTCAGGCGCGCTGATCTTCGTCACCCATGACCGCCGCTTCCTGCGCGCGCTGGCGACCCGGATCATCGAGATCGACCGTGGCCAGCTGACCAGCTGGCCCGGCGACTGGGACAACTACCTGCGCCGCAAGGAAGAACGGCTCAACGCCGAAACGCAGGAGAACGCCCGCTTCGACAAGATGCTGGCGCAGGAGGAGATCTGGATCCGGCAGGGCATCAAGGCCCGCCGCACCCGCGACGAAGGCCGCGTCCGCCGGCTCAAGGCGATGCGCGACGAGCGCATGCAGCGCCGCGACCTGTCCGGCAATGTGCGTATGGAAACCGCGCAGGCAGGGGCATCGGGCAAGAAGGTCATCGAGGCCAAGGACGTGTCGTTCGCCTACGGCGACCGCGTGCTGCTCAAGCATTTTTCCACCACGATCCTGCGCGGCGACCGGATCGGTCTGATCGGCGCCAACGGCAGCGGCAAGACCACGCTGCTGAAACTGCTGCTGGGCGACCTGCAGCCGCAATCCGGCGAAATCAAGGTCGGCACCCAGCTCCAGGTCGCGTATTTCGACCAGTACCGCGCCACGCTACGCGAAGACTGGAGCGCGCTGGAGAATGTCTCCGAGGGCAAGGATTTTGTCGAAATCAACGGCAAGCAGAAGCACGCTATCGGCTATCTGCAGGATTTCCTGTTCACGCCGGAGCGCGCGCGCGCGCCGATCACCCGCCTGTCCGGCGGCGAGCGCAACCGCCTGCTGCTGGCCAAACTCTTTGCGCAGCCGTCGAACCTGCTGGTCATGGACGAACCGACCAACGACCTCGACGTGGAAACGCTCGAATTGCTGGAAGAACTGCTCGGCGAATACCCGGGCACGCTGCTGCTGGTCAGCCATGACCGCGACTTCCTGGACAGCGTGGTCACCTCGACGCGGGTGATGGAAGGCGACGGCCGGGTCGGCGATTACGTCGGCGGCTACAGCGATTGGCTGCGCCAGCGCCCGACACGGAGCGAGTCGGCCAAAGCGACCGCTGCCGCCGCGCCCAAATCTGCGCC
>JBGSID010000348.1:0-3626 GCA_041751895.1 Lysobacteraceae bacterium
CAACGCAGCCAGCGCCACCGAAGCGGCCAAGGCTGCGCCACCGCCCCAGCGCAGCAATGGGCGACGCGCCACCAGGCTGTCGCCGTTGACGACTGCCAATGGCTGCTCAGTGGCGATGTCATCGGCGATGGCACGGCCAACGCGATGGGAGAAGTCGGCCGGCAATGCGCGCCCGGCTTCACCACGCATGGCGTCGCCTATCAGCTGCCATCGCGACCAGCGGTCGGCGAGTTCGTCGTCGTGTTCCATCCGTCGCAACAGGAACCGGGTTTCGTCGGGCGAAAGCGCACCATCCATCATCGCGGACAGTCTTTCGCAGTGGAAATCCTTGGCGTTGGTATCTGGCGGAAGAGAGATGTCGTGCAATCCAGTCATTGGGATATCTGATGTCGGGACCGTGGAATGAACCGTTGAATCAATCTTTGCAATCGAATCAACGGGTCGCGCTTGCGCGCGCATTGGGTGCATCCAGCAATGGGCGCAATTGCGTGTCGATGGCATCGCGGGCCCGGAAGATGCGTGAGCGGACCGTGCCGATGGGGCACTGCATCTGTTCAGCGATCTCCTCGTAACTCAAGCCTTCCACCTCACGCAATGTAATCGCCGCCCGAAGTTCCTCGGGCAAGGCTTCGACCGCACGCATCACCGTTTGTTCCATCTCTTGTCGCATCAATTCGCGCTCCGGCGTGTCGTTGTCGCGCAAACGCAATCCAGACTCGAAGTTCTCGGCATCGTCGATGTCGATATCTTCGCCAGGCGGACGACGCTTGTGCGCGACGAGATGATTCTTCGCTGTGTTCACTGCGATCCGATGCAACCATGTCGAGAACTGGGCGTCGCCGCGAATATTGCCGAGCGCCCGATAGGCACGCAGAAATGTGTCCTGCGCGACGTCCTGACACTCGCTCCAGTCGTGGATGTAGCGCCCGATCAACGCCACAGTCCGATGCTGATACTTGCGCACCAGCAGATCGAACGCCGCGCTGTCTCCGCGCTGCACCCGTCGGACCAGTTCGAGGTCCATATTTTCCGATGTCGTCACTTCGGCCATCAGGCCGGCTCTCCCAAGCAATGAATCCACCGGCGTAGTAGCCGGCTTCTCTGACAATACACGCCGGAGAAAAGTTCCCGGCCGCGAACGGCCTTGATCCTCCCCTTCCGTGCAACATGTATTCATCTGGGGACCGTCCGCCACTGCCACAAGGCATGCGCTGTCATGGCCGATTTGACGCGGTCCCCGCATCGTCCGGATCATAGGGACCTACTCCAGCGTATGGATCCTCCATGACCACCTCCCTGCCCGGCCTCGACGGCCTGCGTCTCCACCACTGGAAAACCGAACTCCGCGCCGACGGCGTGCTGGTGCTGTCCTTCGACCGCGAAGGCGAATCGGTCAACACCTTCGGTCAGGACGTGCTGATCGAGCTGAACAGTCTGCTCGAACGCATCGCACTGGAGCCGCCCAAGGCGCTGGTGCTGCGCTCTGCCAAGGCCAAGGGCTTCATCGCCGGTGCCGATATCCGCGAATTCCAGGAATTCGATCGCAAAGGCACCATCGGCGACTCGATCCGTCGTGGCCAGGCGATCTTCCAGCACATCACCGACCTGCCGTGCCCCTCCGTCTCGGCCATCCACGGTTTCTGCATGGGCGGCGGCACCGAAATCTCACTGGCCTGCCATTACCGTATCGCCTCGAACGACCCGTCCACCCGCATCGGCTTGCCGGAAGTGAAACTCGGCATCTACCCCGGCTGGGGCGGCAGCGTGCGCTTGCCTCGACTGGTCGGCGCACCGGCCGCCATGGACGTGATGCTCACCGGGCGCACCCTCTCGGCCTCAGCGGCCCGGGCGATGGGCCTGGTCGACAAAGTCGTGGCGCCCGATGCGCTGATCGAAGCCGCCGCCACACTCGCGTTGAAGGCACGCAAATCCGGCGGCCTGAAGCGTCCGGTCAAACAGCGTTTCCTCGCCTGGATCACCAATACCTGGCCGGCACGTCAGTTGCTGGCACCGCAGATGGTCAAGCAGGTCGCTCGCAAGGCGCGCAAAGACCATTACCCCGCGCCGTTCGCACTGATCGAAACCTGGCGCCGCAGCAGCGGCAGCACGCGACAACTGCTGGATGCCGAACGCAAATCGGTCACCAAGCTCGCGGCGACACCGACCGCGCGCAACCTCACCCGCGTGTTCTTCCTGCAGGAGCGCCTGAAAAGCCTTGGCGGCAAGGATCACGGCATTACGAATGTGCACGTGGTCGGCGCCGGCGTGATGGGTGGCGATATCGCAGCATGGGCCGCGTACAAGGGCTTCAACGTCACTTTGCAGGATCGCGAACAGCGCTTCATCGACACCGCGATGACGCGCGCGCAGGAACTGTTCACCAAGCGTGTCAAAGACGAGAGCAAGCGTCCCGAAGTGGCCGCGCGGCTGGTGTCGGATCTCAATGGCGACGGCGTCGCAAAGGCCGACCTGCTGATCGAAGCGATCATCGAAAGGCCCGATGCCAAGCGTGACCTCTACACCACGGTCGAGCCGCGCATGAAAGCAGACGCACTGCTGACCACGAACACCTCGTCCATTCCGCTGACCGAGCTACGCGAACACATCGCGCGTCCGGCGCAGTTCGCCGGTCTGCATTACTTCAATCCGGTCGCGATGATGCCGCTTGTGGAGATCATCCATCACGACAGCATGGCGCCGGAAACAGAGAAGCGTCTCGCTGCGTTCTGCAAAGCCATCGACAAACTGCCGGTGCCGGTCGAGGGCACGCCGGGCTTCCTCGTCAACCGCCTGCTGTTCCCGTACATGCTGGAAGCGGCGACCGCCTATTCCGAAGGCATTCCTTCCCCGGTCATCGACAAGGCCGCCGTGAAGTTCGGTATGCCGATGGGCCCGATCGAACTCATCGATACCGTCGGCCTGGACGTGGCCTACGGTGTCGGCGCCGAACTCGCGCCCTTCCTCGGCCTACCGATCCCGGCTGCGCTGGCGTCGCCGCCGGAAGCCGGCAAGCGCGGCAAGAAAGACGGCCAAGGCCTCTACAAGTGGGAGAACGGCCGCGCACAGAAAACCGAGATCCCGGCCGATTACAAAGCCCCCGACGACCTCGAAGACCGCCTGATCCTGCCGTTCCTCAACGAAGCCGTCGCCGCGCTGCATGAAGGCGTGGTCGCAGACGCCGAATTGCTCGACGCCGGCGTGATCTTCGGCACCGGCTTCGCCCCGTTCCGTGGCGGTCCTATCCAGTACATCCGCGATACCGGCGCCGACGCGCTCCGCGCCCGACTCGAAGTATTGCAGGCGAAGTACGGCGACCGCTTCGCTCCGCGCCCAGGCTGGGACAATCCGGCGTTGGCGAAGCAGTAAGCCGCCTGGGGCAGCGTGTCCAAGACGATGCTCTTTTGGTCGTCGCCGAGGCACCAGCTTCAAGGCAGAGGCGGCTTCGGATCGGCGATGCGCCTTCTGGAATCGCTGCATTTTGTTCCGCCCCTTGTAAGTTATCTCCCTTGTAAGTTATCTCCCTGCGTCAGGCCGTTGCCCCTGAGATTTCGAGATCGTGGATGAGCCTGGGTCGGCGCAGGATTGATCTTCATCACCCGAACAGTTGCCTGGGCGCAAAGCCCGTT
>JBGSID010000349.1:0-8330 GCA_041751895.1 Lysobacteraceae bacterium
AACGGGCTTTGCGCCCAGGCAACTGTTCGGGTGATGAAGATCAATCCTGCGCCGACCCAGGCTCATCCACGATCTCGAAATCTCAGGGGCAACGGCCTGACGCAGGGAGATAACTTACAAGGGAGATAACTTACAAGGGGCCGGACGGTGGCAGTTCGGCCCGAAGAGCGCCCCTCACCCGGCCTTCGGCCACCCTCTCCCCGTTTCACGGGGAGAGGGAGAAGCATCGCGATGGGACGCGGAGAAGCGGTGGTCGCGGGGAGAGGAAGCGGTGTTGCTCGCGGGGAACAGGGAGGCGTGCTGATCGCGGCTTGCGCCGCTCCTGCGGGGCGGGCTGGTATGGGGCGGCTCGTATGGGGCTCGTGCCGGGTGTTGGGCGGTGGCGTGGTGGGCGTGGCGGTTAGAATTGTGGGGTGGCCGTTGGGCTGGAGGGGAATGATGTTCGAGATTGCGGTGGTGTGTCTGGTGCTGACGGCGTTGCTGGCGTACGTGAACCATCGGTTCGTGGGCTTGCCGACGACGATCGGGGTGATGGTGGTGGCGTTGTTGCTGTCGCTGGGGCTGATCGCGTTGGACAAACTGGGGTTCAGTGCGCTGCACGACTATGAGCAGACGCTGTTGCAGTCGATCGATTTCTCCGAGCTGTTGATGCAGGGGATGTTGTCGGTGCTGTTGTTCGCGGGGGCGCTGCATATCGATCTGGCGCAGTTGCGCGATTACCGCTGGCAGGTGGGTGGGCTGGCAGTGCTGGGCACGGCGCTGTCGACGGTGATCGTGGGCGTGCTGGTGTGGTGGCTGTTGCCGCTGCTGGGGCTGTCGCTGCCGCTGGCGTATTGCCTGGTGTTCGGCGCGTTGATTTCACCGACGGATCCGATTGCGGTGATCGGCATCCTGAAATCCGCAGGTGCGCCGGAGAACGTGAATCTGGTGGTGTCGGGCGAGTCGCTGTTCAACGACGGTGTGGGCGTGGTGCTGTTCTCCCTGCTGCTGGCCGTCGCGACGAAAGGCCAGGTGCCGACGTTCGGCGAGGGCGCGATGTTGTTGATGCACGAGGCCGGCGGCGGGTTGCTGCTGGGTGCGGCGATTGGCGGCGTGTTGTTCGTGATGCTGCGCAGTATCGACAGCTATCAGGTGGAAGTGCTGTTGACGCTGGCCGGTGTGCTGGGCGGTTACGAATTGGCGAGCACGCTGCACGTGTCCGGGCCGCTGGCGATGGTGGTGGCGGGGTTGATCGTGGGCAATCACGGGCGCGCGTATGCGATGTCGGATTCGACGCGGCATCACGTCGATCTGTTCTGGGAGCTGCTGGACGAAATCTTCAACGCGGTGCTGTTCGTGCTGCTGGGTCTGGAGATCGTGCTGATCGCGTTCAGTGGGCAGATCCTGCTGGCGTCGATCGGGGTGATCGCGATCGCGCTCTTCGCACGCTTGATGGCGGTGGGCTTGCCGGTGGCGCTGTTGCGCAATGTGTTCAAGCTGCCCGATGGTGCGTGGAAGGTGTTGACCTGGGGCGGGCTGCGCGGCGGGATTTCGGTGGCGCTGGTGCTGTCGCTGCCGCATGGGCCGCAACGCGAGTTGCTGCTGGCGTTGACCTACGCAGTGGTGGTGTTCTCGATCCTTGGCCAGGGGCTGACGATCAAGGGAATGATTACGCGGGTGTTGAAGCCTGCGGGGTGAGCGGGCGGAGAGCGCCCCTCATCCGGCCTTCGGCCACCTTCTCCCCGCGAGCGGGGAGAAGGAAGCAACAGGAGCGCTGGTGGTTGGTGTTCTGGCTCCTCGCTCGCTTGCGGGGAGAGGGGCGCGAGTGGAGGCTGCGCGTGCGATGCGGGTGAAGAGCGCCCTCATCCGGCCTTCGGCCACCTTCTCCCCGCGAGCGGGGAGAAGGAAGCAGCAGGAGCGCTGGTGGTTGGTGTCCTGGCTCCTCGCTCGCTTGCGGGGAGAGGGGCGCGAGTGGAGGCTGCGCGTGCGATGCGGGTGAAGAGCGCCCCTCATCCGGCCTTCGGCCACCTTCTCCCCGTGAACGGGGAGAAGGAAGCAGCAGGAGCGCTGGTGGTTGGTGTTCTGGCCCTCTCCCCGTTTGCGGGGAGAGGGAGGAGCGAGCGTAGCGAGCGGAGGGTGAGGGGCGACCGAAGGTGAGGCGCGAGCGGAGCGCCGAACCTGCTGCTGCACGCCTTACGCGAACGGATCCTGCAGGACGATGTTGGCGTCGCGATCAGGACCGGTGGAGACGATGGCGAGCGGGCAACCGGCGAGTTCTTCCAGCGCGCGCAGGTAGGCGCGGGCGGCGGCGGGGAGCTTGCTCCACTCGGTGATGCCGGCGGTGTTTTCGTCCCAGCCGGGGAATTCGAGATACACCGGGGTGCATTCGTTCCAGCCATCGGCGTCCAGCGGGGCGTATTCGGTGCGCTTGCCGCGATATTCGTAGGCGATGCAGATTTTCAGCTTCTCCATGCCGTCGAGGATGTCGAGCTTGGTGATGCACAGGCCGCTGATGCCGTTGATGGCGACGGCGCGTTTCAGGGCGACGATATCCATCCAGCCGCAGCGGCGCGGGCGGCCGGTGGTGGCGCCGTATTCCTGGCCACGGTCGCGGATGCCCTGCCCGATTTCATCGTCGAGTTCGGTCGGGAACGGGCCGCCGCCGACGCGGGTGGCGTAGGCCTTGGCGATGCCGAGCACGTAGTCGATCGCGTCCGCACCGACGCCGGTACCGGCAAGTGCGCCGCCGACGGTGGTGTTGCTGGAGGTGACGTAGGGATACGTGCCGTGGTCGATATCGAGCAGCGAGCCCTGCGCGCCTTCGAACAGCACCCGTTTGCCCTGTTTGCGCAGCTCGTGGAGGATGCCGGCGACGTCGGACTTCATCGGCTCGATGTATTCACCGAACGCGAGGGCTTCGTCGAGGGTTTTCTGGAAGTCGACTTCTTCGACCTTCAGATAATGCTTGAGCACGAAGTTGTGGTAATCGAGCGTGCTGCGCAGCTTTTCCGCGAGTTCCTTCGGATAGCTCAGGTCAGCGACGCGGATGCCGCGACGCGCGACCTTGTCTTCGTAGGCCGGGCCGATGCCGCGACCGGTGGTGCCGATGGCCTTGCCGCCTGCGGCTTTTTCGCGGGCCTGATCGAGGGCGATGTGGTACGGCATGATGATCGGCGTGGCCGGGCTGATCTTCAGACGGCTGCGGACTTCGACGCCGTTGGCTTCGAGTTCGGCGATTTCCTTCTGCAGCGCGCCCGGGTGCAGCACCACGCCATTGCCGATGAGGCAGAGGGCGTCGGGACGCAGGATGCCGGAGGGAATGAGATGGAGGACGGTTTTCTTGCCACCGATCACGAGCGTGTGCCCGGCATTGTGGCCACCCTGGAAACGAACGACCGCGCCGATGTCCTGTGTCAGCAGATCGACGATCTTGCCCTTGCCTTCATCGCCCCATTGAGCGCCCAACACCACCACTGACTGACCCATGACATGTACTCCGGTGCAACTGTTGTAGGAGCGGCGCAAGCCGCGACCTGATGCGTCGGACAGGGTGGCGCGTGGGATCGCGGCTCGTGCCGCTCCTGCAAACACCCTGTGTTCGACACGGAAAAAGCCGGAGGGGCAAATGCCCCATCCGGCTTTTGTGCATTATCCGGGTTTTGAGGGCGGGAACCACCCCAACGACCGACACGGCCTGTGGCTGCCCGCCCTGCCGACCGATATTCCGTTGTTTGATTGCATTGATGGCGCCCGGATCGGACAACGGCCGGGCACAAGCCCGGCCGTTGTGGAAAAACCGCGTGGAAACAGACAGTTACTTGGCAACCGCTTTTGTCTGATGACGGTCGATGTAATCGTCGATGCCGTTCTTGTCGGTATCGAGACGACGACCGGTGAGCTGGTAGTAGGTGCGCGTGCTCAGCGGCCCACGGACATAGCGCTTGATCTTCGGATCCCAGTAGGTCGCGTTCTCGTCGATGGTGTCGGCGGTGAAGTACATGGTTGTGGACGGGAACAGGTCGATGTTGGTACCCGGGATGCAGTCGATCGTGTCACCACCGCCACTCAGGCGGTCGGCCAGTGCCTTCTGGCAGTCTTCGGCTGTGATCACCTCATACACGTGGCGTGCCTGATCGAGTTTTGCGATCGGGAGGCTCAGCCCTCTACCCGGCTCCACCGTCGCTTTGTCCACCAGTGTGCGTGTGGTGTTCGGCCACGGCTCGAAGGGCATGCCGGTGAAATCGGCAATGCGGCCAGTGCTGACCATTTCATCGAGCGCGATCACGCGCGGCAGCTCACGCATCTGCAGATTGGCCAGTCGCAACGGCGCGGCCGCGAGATTGAACACGCCGAGATTGAATTGCCCGCCTGCGGTGTCCAAGGTGCCGGCATCGAAGGCATGCAGCCTTGGATTCAACGCCATGACGTTGTTGCTGATGTCCTTGAGCGCGACGTCCTTGATGACGATGGGATTCGGCGTGGACAGAAGGAAGTCGACGCTGGTGAACGTGGCGCCGATGTGGAACAGCACGCCGCCGGGCGCCTGCCCCGGTGCACCGACGCAGCTGGAGGGGTTCGGCGTGCTCCAGCGCAGGGTGTACGGGTAGTAGGTGCCTCCCTGGAACACCTGCGATGGCCCGGTCGGACCGATCACGGTGGGGTTGATCCACGGGCTGCTGCACCCCGCGTAGGACCATTGCAGCACCGGTGGTGTGGTGGACGGGTACAGGACGGTCATGTCCAGGCTGTGCGCAGCGGCGGCGTTGGGATTGACCAGATCCCAGTTCCACATGGTCTGCAGGGACAACCCGAGATTGGAAGCGAGCGTGGAAAACTCACCGTCGCTGAAATGGCGGCGGTAGCCAGCGCGATCCGAGGCGCTGAGATTGCTGCCGGCCGGCATGACGTGATGCTTGTAGGTGTCTTCACCCGCCGCAAGCGTGGTGTTGTGCGCCAGCCCATAGTTGTGGCCCGCTTCGTGCGCGGTGGTGCCGCCGATCGAGTTGGCCCAGCGGTCGAGCGTGGAATTGGCGCCGTTGAGTGCGCCACCAGGGATACCGGTCCAGTCCTGGTAGGTCTTGCCCCAGACATAGGCATAGTCGACCGCCGTCGTGTCACCCGTATCGACGGCCTGCGCAAGCCCGAACAGGTACCCGTCGGCCACGTCAGTCTTGGTGGTCACCGCGACCACGTTGCGACGCGGAAAGGTGGTGGGCGGCAGGGTCGCAGTCGGCAGCACCTGCACATTGAATTCGCAGTAGTCGAGTTCCACCACCTTGGTTACCGCATCGCGCAACGCAGTCGTGGTGCCGGTGTAGCTGGGAAGATCGCTCGCGAGGAAGGCGGCCGCCGGATTGGTGGCGGATGCGGCCGAGAAACCGAACGACGGATACGTGATCGGCGCGGTGGGGTAGATGAGATAGAGCTTGTTGGCCTTGTTGGCAGGGTTGTACGCCACACAATCCGTCGCAAAGGCGGGGGCGCTGAGCGACAACAGGGCAAGCGCAAGACTGCTAAGGCGCAGGGTACGGGCGCGGGAACGTGCTTGATGGGAAGTTTTCATGAAGATCTCTCCGTGATCGTGCGGAATGAACGTCGGTGACACCGACTGACATCACCAACGGTGATGCGATCCGCGCGCATGCGGGGTCCAAGAGCCATGCGGCAAATGCATGCGCGTATCGCCACTGGATACTGCGCCCATCGTGGCGGGGAAATAAGGAACAAACCGGGCAGAAATCGCCCCTGCCCCTGGAAATCCACGATGCATCGATTCAAAGAAAAGCAGGAATACGCCCGATGCATAGGCAGTGTATTTTCTGGCCGTCGAAACCTGCATCTCCGGTCGATCGGGACCGGGCGCCGACCTATCCGTTGCGGACGAAGTACAGGGCGATCAGACCAGCGGTCAGGACCACTCCGCCGACCAGCCGGAGTTGGCGGGTCGGCATGGTCAACAACTGCTCGGCCGTGCGCTTCCAGATGTTCGGAAACGCAAACAGCAACAGCCCTTCCAGCACCGCGACTAGGGCAAGCGCGGCCCACAGGTCATTCATACGCGGGGCTCAGGCGCGGCCGACACTGACAGGTGCACAGGCAGCAGCATCGATGCGGACGTGATCGAAACGATCAGCGATCGCTGCGCATGTACTGGAGGAATGGATCATCCTTGTCGAGCACGATCACCGCGTCGCCATCCGAGAACGAGCCACGATAGGCTTCGAGGCTGCGTTGGAAGGCATAGAAACTGGGGTCGGCATTCGCGGCATTGCCATAAATCCGGGCCGCTTCGCCGTCGCCTTCACCGCGCATCTTCTGCGCATCACGTTCGGCCTCGGCAAGGATCACGTTACGGTCGCGGTCGGCCTGGGCGGTCACTTGATTGGCCTGTTCAACACCTTCTGCGCGGAGCTTGCTGGCGACCTGTTGACGCTGCGCACTCATGCGGCGGTAGACGTCGCGGATGACCTGGCTGTCGGTGGGCAGGTCGATCTGCTTGATGCGCAGATCGACGATGCGCACGCCGAGGGTAGCGGCACCCTTGTTGATGATCTCCAATTGTCCACCGGCGATCTTGTCGCGATCACCCGAAACCACCTGCGACAGCGTCCGGCCATTGATCTCATTGCGCAACGCGTCCTTGATGATCGGGGCAAGGCGATCGATGGCAGTCCCTTCATCGCCGGCAGTGGCACGGTAGAACGCACGCGTGTCGCGGATCTGGCCGACGGCAAAGAAGTCGACGCTGACGTCCTTGCGCTCGGAGGTGAGATAACGCTCAGGGATGGCCGGCAACACCAGCAGGCGGGTATCGAAAATGCGGGCGCTCTCGACCAGCGGCACCTTGAAGTGCAGGCCGGGGCCAATGTCGCTGCGCACGACCTTGCCGAGATTGAGCACGATGGCGGTATGGCCTTCGTTGACGATGAACACCGAGCCGAGCAGCGTGAACAGCGCGGTCAGGGCCAACGGGATCCAGAGGGACATTTTCATCGGCTGGCTCCATCGCGACCCGAGCTGCGGGCCTTGCGGGCGGTGGTGGGTTCTTCGGGAACAGCTGTGACGGTGGGCGCGATCATTTCCATCGATGGCAATGCAGAGGTCTGCGCACCCGGCGCTTCCGGCTGGGCGCCCATCGGCAGATAGAGCAGCTGACGGCTGTCGCCGCCGATCACCTTGCGGTTCTGGCTCAGCACCTGTTGCACGGTTTCCAGCCACATGCGCTTGCGGGTGACTTCCGGTGCGCCACGGTACTGTTGCAGCAACAGGGTGAAGCGGGCGGCATCACCGGTCGCACGGGCGACGGAGGCCGTCTTGTAGCCTTCGGCGACGGTGCGGGTGCGCGCGGCTTCACCACGGGCTTCCGGCACGATCTTCGCGGCGTAGGCGCGGGCTTCGCTGATCAGGCGGTCCTTGTCCTGCTGGGCGCTGTTGACGTCGTCGAAGGCTGGCTTCACTTCTTCCGGCGGACGCGCGTTGGGCAGGTTCAGTTCGGTGACGACGAGACCCGTCTCGTAGTTCTCGAGCGATTTCTGCAGCCGGGTGCGCGCCGCAACGGCCAGCGCATCGCGCGCGCCGAGCACGGTGTCCAGCGTGGAACGGCCAACCTGTTCCCGCACCGAACTGAGCGTCGCTTCGCGCAGGACTTCCTCGCCATTGCGTGTGCCGAACAGATACAGGCGGGCATTGCTGATGCGGTACTGCACATTGATGTCGACGCGGACGATGTTCTCGTCGCTGGTCAGCACCGGCACGCTGTCTTCGCTGTAGGTCTTGATCTCGGTCGCATTGACCTTGGTCACGCTCTCGATCGGCCAGGGCAGCTTGAAACTGGGGCCCGGGGCCATGATCCGCGAGAATTCGCCGAAACGCAGCACGACGCCGCGCTCCTGTTCGGTGACCAGAACGAAACAGCTGAACAACATCAGGATCGCGATCAGCGCCGGAATCCAGCGCATCGGCCCGCCGCCGCCACCTTCGAAAAAACCACGGATACGGTCTAGCAGGGCATCGAAACCGCTGCCACCGCCCCCCTTTCCGGGTTTCCATGGTGAGCGGCTCTTGTTGCCGCCGGATGAGGAATCATTGTTGTTACCGGGAGTATTCCAGGCCATGCCTGCTCCAAAACGTGTGCGCTCCGCAGGGATGCGGGCGGGGGATGGATATTACAAGGTATGGTCGTCTTCGCCCGGTGGCAAAAGCGATTCCAGCAGGTCGCCGCCAGGGCCCGCCGCCAGCTTTTCGGCATCGGCGAGGGCGAGATCGACGTCGATGGTCCAGCCGCCGTCGTCCTCGTGCGTCTCCGCACGGACGGCTTCCAGCCCATACAACTGTGCGCGCAGGCGGCCGGC
>JBGSID010000350.1:0-23358 GCA_041751895.1 Lysobacteraceae bacterium
AACGGGCTTTGCGCCCAGGCAACTGTTCGGGTGATGAAGATCAATCCTGCGCCGACCCAGGCTCATCCACGATCTCGAAATCTCAGGGGCAACGGCCTGACGCAGGGAGATAACTTACAAGGGAGATAACTTACAAGGGGCAGGCGGCCAGGCGGCGTAACTAAAGAGCGCCCCTCACCCGGCCTTCAGCCACCCTGTCCCCGTGTACGGGGAGAGGGAACATCGTCGGGCGTCCGAAACGATCGGCAGGCAAGCGCGCGGGGCGATTCCCTTCGCTCTTGCCTAGCTTCCGCAGACCTACAGCGCCGGCGGCCCTGCAGCCACCGGGCTGGATTCCGGCGGCAGCCGCGTCATCGCGACTTCCCACCACCAGAACAGGAAGCCGATCAGCGTCAGGGACGCCGAGCCCAGCGCCAACCACATCGTGTGATGACTGAGCAACGGCGAGAACACACCCGCCACGGTCGACTGCAGGATCAGACTGGTGAACGCCTGCAACGACGATGCCGCACCACGCTGACGTGGATACATGTCGAGGATGGCGAGCGTGAGGATCGGAAACACCAGCGCGATCCCAAGCGAATTCAGCGCCATTGGCACCACCGCCCACGGCATCGATGGCTGCGCTACCAACAGGTTGTAGCCGATGTTCAGTACCGCCGCGACACCGCAGATCGCAAACCCCATTCCGGCCAGTCGCGTGCCGTTGATCCGTCCCGCCGCGCGGCCCGACAGGAACGCGCCGAACACCATTCCGGCGATGGTCGGCACGAAGAACCAGCCGAACTGATCCTGCTCCAGCTTCAGGTGATCGAGCACAAATGCTGGTGCCGATGAGATGTACAGGAACAACGCCGCGAAGTTGAAGCCGCCAGCTGCTGCGAAACGCTGGAATCGGCGATTGAGGAAGATGTATGCGTGATTGCGCAGCAACTGTTTCGGTGAAGGTCTGAAACGCGCTTCGGCCGGATGCGTTTCAGGCAAGCCGATCCAGGTCGCCAACCACAGCAACGCACCGAACAACACCAGGAACCAGAAGATCGCCGGCCAACGCTGCCACCCCAGAATCCAGCCGCCCAGGATCGGCGCCAGCGCCGGAGCGATGCCGAAGATCATCGACACCTGGCTCATCAGCTTCTGCGCATAGTCCCCTTGGAAGACATCGCGGATCACCGCGCGACCGACGATCAGGCCCACACCTGCGGACATGCCCTGCACTGCCCGGAAGACGAGAAGCATCGGCAGACTCGTCGCCAGCGCGCAGCCGACCGAAGACAGCGCGAAGACCGCCAAACCACCCAGGATCACCCGGCGACGGCCGATCGCATCGGATAACGGCCCGTGTACCAGGCTCATCAAGGCATACGCGAGCAGATACACACTGATCGTCTGCTGCATCGCCACTTTATCGGCACCGAATTGTCCGCCGATCTGTGGAAACGCCGGAAACATGGTGTCGATCGAGAACGGGCCGATCATCGCCAGACCACCCAGGATGAAGGCCAAGCGGGTGCGGGTGGGCTTGGTGGACTGGGGGGCAGACATGGGGGACCAGGAGGACGTAGCAACCCCGCATGTTACGCGGGCACAGGGGCCGCGACGCGACCCACCACTGGCACGCTATAATCCGCCGACACGGTGGGAGAAGCGGACGAGACGTATTGAGCCGCTGCCGAAGGCGCAATTCGCCCGGAATCGCTCAGGCCTGATACCGCCGCGTGTACAGCACTCTGGAGAGATCGGCCGCCCATCGCAGAAATGCAGGGCAGTGTCGGCGCCGAAGGGGCAAAACGCAGGGGATCCTGATCCTCTCGCGTTCAAACTCTCAGGCAGAAGGACAGAAGGGCGAGCGGGGCTTACAGCCCGCGAGCACTGGTTGGCCAGGAGGCCAGCCGGTCGGAACGCTCCCTTCTCTCACAGACAACGGCCGCCAAATGTCTCAGTCCCAGATCAGCCGCGCTTCGCTGCACGCTTCCAGTTTGCGTGATCTTGAGCATCACGACGCTTTCCTCGAACGCCATATCGGCCCGAACGACGCCGAAATCGCACACATGCTGCAGGTCATCGGTCACGATTCACTGGACGGCATGACCGATGCCATCGTTCCGGCCAGCATCAAATCACCCGCGCCGCTGGCGCTGCCAGAGGCGATCACCGAAGTCGAAGCACTGGCCAAGATTCGCGCCATCGCCGAGAAGAATCAGGTGTTCCGCAGTTTCATCGGCCAGGGTTACTACGGCACGCATACGCCGAACGTCATCCTGCGCAACATCCTCGAAAACCCGGCCTGGTACACGGCCTATACGCCGTATCAGGCGGAGATCTCGCAAGGCCGCATGGAAGCGCTGATCAACTTCCAGACCATGTGCGCCGACCTCACCGGCATGGAGATCGCGAACGCCTCGCTGCTGGATGAAGGCACGGCCGCCGCCGAAGCGATGACGCTGGCGAAGCGTTCGGGCAAATCCAAGTCGAACGCCTTCTACGTCTCGAACGGCGTGCATCCGCAGACGCTTGAAGTATTGAAGACCCGCGCCGAGCCCATGGGCATCACGCTGCTGATCGGTGACGATGCCGACGCGATGACGGCCGATTGCTTCGGCGTGCTGCTGCAGTATCCGAACACGTTCGGTCAGATCAACGATTACAAAGCGCTTGCTGATGCCATGCATGCGCGCGGCGGCCTGGTCGCGGTCGCGACCGACCTGCTTGCGCTCACGCTCATCGCCGCACCCGGTGAATGGGGCGCGGACATCGTCGTCGGCAACACCCAGCGTTTCGGCGTGCCATTCGGTTTCGGTGGTCCGCACGCGGCGTTCATGGCCTGCCGTGACGCCTACAAACGCTCGATGCCGGGCCGCCTGATCGGTGTTTCCATCGATGCCGAAGGCAAGCCCGCCTATCGCCTCACCCTGCAGACCCGCGAGCAGCACATCCGCCGCGAGAAGGCGACCTCGAACATCTGCACTGCGCAGGTGCTGCTGGCCGTGATGGCCAGCATGTACGCCGTGTATCACGGTGCGGAAGGATTGACCCGCATCGCGCGCCGCACGCACCGCCTCACCGCGATCCTCGCCGCATCGCTGCGCAAGGCTGGCGTCGCGGTCGGCAACGATTTCTTCGACACGCTGCACCTCACCGGGATTGATACGGCCGCTGCACACACCCGTGCACAGGAAGCGCAGATCAATCTGCGTGCGATCGATCGCGACAGCGTCGGCATCAGCCTCGACGAAACCACCACCCGCGAAGACGTGATCCGCCTCGCCGGCCTGTTCGGTGCCGAGATCGTCGACATCGACGCACTCGACGCCGCCACCGCCGATGCCCTGCCCGCCGCGCTCCTGCGTGCTTCGGACTTCATGACCCACCCGGTGTTCAACACGCACCACAGCGAGCACGAACTGCTGCGCTACATGCGCGCACTGGCGGACAAGGATCTGGCGATGGACCGGACTATGATCCCGCTGGGCAGTTGCACGATGAAGCTCAACGCCACCGCCGAGATGATCCCGGTCACGTGGCCGGAGTTCGGCAACTTGCATCCGTTGGCGCCGGCCGATCAGACCATCGGTTACACGCAACTGATCGACGAACTCGAAGCGATGCTGGTCGAATGCACCGGCTACGATGCCGTGAGCCTGCAGCCGAACTCCGGCGCACAGGGCGAGTACGCCGGCCTGCTTGCGATCCGCGCATATCACCAGTCGCGCAATGACGGCCATCGCGACATCTGCCTGATCCCGGAATCCGCGCACGGCACCAATCCGGCCTCGGCGCAGATGTGCGGCATGACCGTCGTCGTCACCAAGTGCGACGCCAACGGCAATGTCGATCTCGACGACATCCGTCGCAACGCCGAGAAGTACAGCGATCGCCTCGCCGCACTGATGATCACCTACCCGTCCACGCATGGCGTTTTCGAGGAAGACATCGTCGCGATCTGCGACATCGTCCATACGCATGGCGGACAGGTCTACACCGACGGCGCCAACATGAATGCACTGGTCGGCGTCGCCAAACCCGGCAAGTGGGGTTCGGACGTCTCGCACCTCAACCTGCACAAGACCTTCTGCATTCCGCACGGCGGCGGCGGCCCCGGCGTCGGCCCCTGCGCGGTGAAAGCGCATCTCGCGCCGTTCCTGCCGAAGACGCTGCACGGCGAAGGCGATGTCGGCATGGTGTCGGCCGCCTCCTTCGGCAGCGCCAGCATCCTGCCGATCAGTTGGATGTACATCACCCTCATGGGCACCGAAGGTCTGCGCAAAGCCACGCAAGTCGCGCTGCTCAATGCGAACTACGTCGCCAAGCGGCTCGAAGCGCATTACGAAACGCTGTACACCGGCCGCAATGGCCTGGTGGCGCACGAATGTATCCTCGACCTGCGTCCGCTGAAGGACGCGACCGGCATTTCGGCGGAAGACGTCGCCAAGCGTCTGATCGATTTCGGTTTCCACGCGCCGACGCTGAGCTTCCCGGTCGCCGGCACGCTGATGGTGGAACCGACCGAAAGCGAGTCGCAACATGAACTCGACCGTTTCATCGACGCGATGATCCAGATCCGCGACGAAATCCGTGCGATCGAAGACGGCCGCCTCGACCGCGACGACAATCCGCTGAAACACGCACCGCACACGGCGACCGCCGTCAGCGGCAGCGAGTGGACGCATGCCTACCCGCGCGAACTCGCCGCGTTCCCGCTCGCCAGCCTGCGCCAGCAGAAATACTGGCCTCCGGTCGCACGCGTCGACAATGTGTATGGCGACAAGAACGTCATGTGCGCCTGCATCCCGATCGATGCATACAAGGAAGACGCCGAAGCCTGAGTGTCGTGCTCCTGATCAACGCCGTGCTCTGGCGTTGATCGGCGTGTGCGGCAGTGCTCGGCAAAAAAGGGGCTCACAGCTGAGGTACCCCACGAATTTCAACTACAAACACGGCACTCCGTAATTTCTGACGGAGTCGCCTTTGATCTTGATCTTGACCTTGATCTGCTGGGGCCCCTGGGCGCGGCGGGGTTCGCGGATCAGGCCCGCAGGGCGCGCGGCACGACGCCGCGCGTTTTTCGACCAGTACAGGGATGTACTGTCGAAAAACCCCGCGAAACCTGCGAACCCGGCGCAACGCGCTGGGCGCGACCGACGGGGTGTGCTTTCTTTTGGTTATCTTTTCTTTGCACAAGCAAAGAAAAGTAACTCGCTCGCATCAGCGAGCGAAACTACGGGCCGGATACCAGATCTATCTGGCTCCTGTTCCCCATAGCAAGGGCACAAGGAGATCCCTCGCCTGCCGCTCAGGATGACAGCAAGGTGAGACATCAGGCTCAGGGGCTCTTCGGCCCGGATTTCCCCACACGGCCGGAAACGGCTAGATTATGTGACAGTGATCTTACATGCCGGTCCGGGGGACGGACCGGGTGTTGCGGGTTTCTCTCGGCAAGGATCGCGACAACGACGACATATCCAGACTCCCGGGGAGGGATCAGCATGCCCGCACGCGCGATACCCAGCGTCAAACATCTTTGCGTCGCCCTCTTGGCGGCCATGGCTCTGCCAGCCGCCGCACAAGAAGTAGCGACTGCCGACGAATCCGCCAACGGGGTCGAGACCCTCGACCGGATCGCGGTCACCGGTACACGCATCAAGCGCGCCGAGGCCGAAGAGGCCCTGCCGATCACCGCCTTCACCAAGGCGCAGATCGAGCAACTCGGCATTACCTCGGCAGAACAACTGCTGATGACGCTCAACATCGCCGGCAACAGCTCGGACAACCTGGCCAGCAACGCAGGCATCGTCAACGAAGAACAACGCGGCAACAACGGCGTATCCGGTGCCAATCTGCGCGGCCAGGGCGCGGATGCCACGCTGGTCCTGCTCAACGGCAGGCGCGTCGCGACCCATGGCCTGAAAGGACGCGCGGTGGATCTGAACTCGATCCCATTCGCCGCCATCGACCGCGTCGAGGTGCTGCGCGACGGTGCCTCCGCGATCTACGGCACCGATGCCATCGGCGGCGTGATCAACTTCATCACCAAGCGCGATTACCAAGGCGCGCAGGCATCGGCGTTCATGGATGTCACCGAAGGCGGCGGCGGCAATACCTATGTCAGCAGCCTGCTGTTCGGCGCTGGTGATCTGGACAACGACGGCTGGAATGCATTCGGCACGCTCAGCGTCAAGCGCAACACCATCCTGCGCGGCAGCGACCGCGACTTCACCAATGGCTTCCAGGCCGACCGTGGCTTGTCGCCCGACACCCGTGGCACTCCCTTCGCGAACGTGTTCAGCCTGGGCAGCACCGGCGTCGGCGCCAGCAGCCTGCTGCGCAATGGCGTGCTCGACCCGGCCGGTGGCACCACCCGCCTGACCTCCGTCAACATCTTCAATCTTCCCGGTGCCGCAGGCTGCGAAGCGGCCGGCCCGGACATGGGGCCTTACGGCTACCGGCTGTGGAATTCCCCGGCATCACGGTATGCCTGCGCCTGGGACTACCCCGGGGCCGCCGTTATCCAGCAGCCGCAGGACAACGTGGACTTCATCGGCCGTGCGACGTATCGCATCGGCACCGCGCATGAAGCCTATTTCGAGCTGACCGCGTCCAAGGTCGACGTGGCCAAGACCTTCGAGCCGAACCAGCTCTCGTCCAGCACCTCCAGCGCCGCCACATCGCTGGGCCCAACCACCTGGTATCCACTCAATCCGCAGACCCAGTCCACCTACGATGCGGTGTACAACGAACTGGCAGCGTATTTCGGCGCCGGGCAGCTCAACTACGGCGCACCGATCGCTTACCGCTGGCGCTGCATGCCCTGCGGCCCTCGCCAGATCGAAACGACCACCAAGTCCTACCGGTTCGTCGCCGGCATCGGCGGCCTGATCCACGGCGGTCCGATCGACAACTGGAGCTACGACGTCGGCCTGACCCGCGCCAGCAGCCAATCCGAATCCACCCTCGGCACCGGCTACCAGTACACCGATGCGCTCAAGCAGATTCTCGGCAGCGGCCTCATCAATCCGTTCCTGGCGCCGGGGCAAAGCCAGTCGCCGGAAGCCATGGCCGCACTGGCAGCAGCATCCGCCCAGGGCGTGAAACTGTATGGCGGCGAATCGGTCATGACCTCGCTGGATGCGTCCGTCACCGGCGACCTCGGCTTCTTCGAGCTACCCGGCGGCAACATCGCCATGGCCGCCGGTATCGACCTGCGCCGCGAGGAGTTCCTGTTCGATGGCGACCAGCGCACCGACCGGCGCGCCGTGTTCAACGCACCGTTCGATGACGCCAATGCACTGGGCAATGTCAGCCGCGACATCCGCGCAGCGTACGTGGAACTGCAGTTGCCGATCTTCAGCAACTTCGACCTCAACCTGGCCGGCCGCTACGACCACTACAGCGGTTTCGGCGGCACCACCAACCCGAAGGTGTCGTTCAAGTACCGGCCGTTCGACTCCCTGCTGTTCCGCGGCGCCTACAGCACCGGCTTCAAGGTGCCCAGCTTCAATCAGCTGTTCAACGGCGTCAGTGAAGTGCAGTACACCGGCCAGGATCTGGCCGACCCGGCAACCTGCCCCGACGGCATCGCCAGACCGAACGTGGCGGGCTGCGAAGTCATCCGCCCGGTCGAGATCTTCGGCGGCAAGTCCGACCTGACGCCCGAGGAGTCGACGCAGAAGAGCATTGGTCTGGTGTACTCGCCGATGAGCCAGTTCAACATCGCGCTGGACTGGTGGGAAATCGAACGCGAGAACACGATCCGCTCGGCGCCGCGCGACATCCTCATCCAGTACTACGACCTGTTCCAGGACAACTGGATCCGCGACGCCAGTGGCGAAGTGGTGACGATCGACCGCCGCTACATCAACTCCGGCGGCAGCCTGATGCGCGGCATCGAACTCGACGCCAATCTCAACGGCGAACTGGCCGGCGGCCACTGGAACGTCAACCTCAATGGCAGCTACATCAGCCTGTTCCAGACCAAGGCGTTGGAATCGCTGCCTTACTCGGCGAATCTGGTCGACAAGTACGTGCGTTATTTCAACCTGCCGATCACCTGGAAGCACACGCTCAATGTCAGCTACAAGCGCGGCAACTGGTCGCACAGCCTCAGCCAGATCCACCGCGACGGTTATCTGGACGAGCCACCGGCCAGCGTAGCCAACGGCAGCTACATCCCCGCCGACTGGAAGCCCCGCGTCGACGGCTACACCACCTACAACTACAGCGTGACCTGGACCGGGATCCAGGACCTCAAGCTGGGCCTCGGCATCAAGAACCTGTTCAACCAGGATCCGCCGTTCACCGCACACATGAACGACTTCGCTTCGGGTGCGGCCTGGGAACCACGCATCGCCGACCCACGCGGACGCGCCTACACCCTGTTTGTCGAATACAAGTTCTGGTAACCGATGCGGGCTTCACGCCCAGGCATGCAACACCACAGGCCCCGTCGATCGGGGCCTGTTTTTTGGTTGCCGTGACGGCAACCGGGGGGTGCCTACAAGAGAAGATACGGAGGCATCCGCTTTTCTTGCACACAGAAACACTTGCACACGAAAAAACGGCGGGTTTCCCCGCCGTTTTTATTTGTCGACCGTCAACGTGCCGTGATTACCGTGCTTCCACGGGATCGCCCGGTGCCGGCTCGAGCACGTTGGAGCACTTCTGGCACTGGAAATAGGCGCCGCCCCAGATCGTACCGTTGATATTATTGGCCAGCGCATACGGCCCGGTGATCACCGCCCAGGCCGACTGGCCGTAATGGGCCTTGCAGTACGCGTCTGTCGCATGGAACGCGACGTAATAATCCGGATTGACGACATTGGACGGCACCACGTGCGTCGCCCACCAATTGCTGAGATAGGCCGGAGTGAGGTACTGCACCGGACCGGCATTCGCCGGCCGGCTCGGATAGCAGAGCGGCAGCGCGAGGGCGGTCGAAATGAAACCGAACACCAACACCATCGACAATACGAAACGCTTCATGACTTGCTCCTTGATTTGGACCGGTCTGTTGGATCGGTCTATTGGACCGGCCTGTTGAACCAGTCTGTTGAACCAGATGGGTTTCACGAGCCGGCTGAACTCGCCGCTTGAACCTAGCCGGCCGGGTTCCGGGAAGTACCGCCATCACCAGCGGTACAGGCGCACTCTAGGCACCAAGCGCTTCCTGTGAAGCGCCATCCGCCGAAAACGTCCCGGGATATTCCCGAAAACGTCACCGACATTCCCGCTGCAGGCCATCAATACACGCATGGCGCGATCCGGCACGACCCGAATCCCATCAATGTGCGGACGCAGCAGACGCAGCGTGCCCTCAACCTGCCCCGCCGCGCCGCCATACCAGCATCCGGTTGTTCGCCGGCATCGCAACATCGCCGACCAGGCGCAGGCCAATGTTGTCGGCCAGCGCCAGCACCGCCTCAACATCACGGATGCCCGATCGCGGATCACGGTCTTTCAGCCAACCCTCGAACTGACGGTTGCTTTCACTGGTGAACGCACCGCCCTCGTTGAACGGACCGTAGACCGCAAGCACCCCATCCTCGGCAAGCACCGTCGCCAGTCCGGTGAACAGCGCCGCCACTTCCGGCCAGCCCATGATGTGCAAGGTATTCGCAGTGAACACCGCGTCGTAACGCGCTGCCGGCATCGGTGCCAGGCCGGGCTGCGGATCCAGCACGGCCTGCAGCGAGAACGGCACCGGCGTATTCGACAGCGCCGCCTCATCCAGCCATGCACGGATGCCCGGCAGATGATCGACATGATCCGAACACTGCCATCGCAGCCACGGCATCGCCGCCGCGAAATGCACCGCATGCTGCCCGGTGCCGCTGCCGATCTCCAACACCTCGCGGCGGTCGGCGAAGTGCTCACGCAAGACGTCGAGGATCGGATCCTTGTTGCGCTCACAGCTCGGCGAATGGGGTTTCATGCGGTCGGTGGCCTCGCTGTGGATGGATATTGTGGATGGGCATGGCGGATGGACATGGCAGATGGAAGCGACAGAGGGCATTCGGATCGCCCCCGCGCATCCGCGCAGGCTTGCAATTCCAGGCGCCATCGCTAAAGTATAACGTTCGTTATAACTACTTTCTTTAGGCCTCCCATGAAACTGAAGATCAGCGCCATCGGCAATTCCGCCGGTGTGATTCTGCCGAAAGAGCTGCTGGCTCGCCTGCGCCTTGAAAAGGGCGACGAGTTGTATGCCCTGGAAACCCCCGACGGCATCAAACTGACCCGCTACGACCCGCAACTCGCCGCGCAGATGGAGGTGGCGGAGCAGGTCATGCGTGAGGATCGCCTGGTCCTGCACAAGCTCGCGCAGTAAGGAGTCTCACGCATGATCGTCTGGATCGAAAAAGCCCTTGCCTTGGCCATTCATGACCGCCAACTCGCCGAGCATGGCGGCGGCACAGGCGTACGCGACGAAGCATTGCTCGACTCCGCATTGGCGCGCCCACAGCAGTTGTTCGCATATGGCGATCCACCACCGGATCTCGCTGCGCTTGCCGCCAGCCTGGCGTACGGACTGGCACGTAACCATCCGTTCGTTGATGGCAACAAACGCACCGCACATGTCTGCTATCGCGTGTTCCTCGCACTGAATGATGCGCAACTGGTCGCATCCGACGAAGAAAAATACATCGCGATGCTCAAACTCGCAGAAGGCAGCCTCACTGAAGCAGAGTTCAGTACATGGCTGCGAGCACATCTCGTACTCGCCGCAGACAACACCGTGAACGAGCCTCACGCACCCTATTCACGTTGAGAACCGGGCCGCGTTCGATCGCCCCAAAGACCGGTCAAACCGCGATGCCTTGCGATCGGAGCTGCCGATACCTCGAACGCCGATCGGTCCTGAAGGCCCTCCTACAGGACCGCGCCGTAGGACGGCCTTCAGGCCCGATACGCGCACCACAACGTGCCCGCGAGATTGAAATACCTTTCAGATCAATTCATTACGAACTAACTGAAACAGGATATTTCATCAAAGCATGTTTCATCCGATCAGGAACACGGCACCAACACCCCCATCCCACCGGGCGGCCGCCTCCAGATTGACCTCGGACACCCCCACGACAACCACAACGATGATGAAAATTTCACCATCGATGAGGCTCAAAGCCTCATGCGTGATGTTCTGAGCACCAACGTCGAGGCTTTTTTCCTCGACGTCGGAGTTCCTGCACTCCAACGATGATGAAAATTTCACCATCGATGAGGCTCAAAGCCTCACGCGTGAGGCTCTGAACACCAACGCCGAGGCTTTTTTCCTCGACGCCGGAGGTCCCACACTCCGATGATGATGAAATTTTCACCATCGCCAAGGCTCAAAGCCTCACGCGTGGTGATCCCGAACACCAACGCCGGAGCTATTTTCCTCACCGCCGGTGTTCCGGGCATCGGCGCGTGTGAAATCCCCACCCACGCCGACACCCGGAAGCCGTGCTCACACCGGCCCTCAACCGCCGGCCAGTGTCGCCGGCTCTGCCCGTCGCGCGGTCTTGCCGAACCGCGCCGACAGCCCCTGCCGCAACCCTTCCAGACCCTGGTTACGGCCCGACACCTTCAACAGCGCATAGCCTTCCAGCGACGCACTCATCACATCGCTGCCCAGCGCCATCTCCGAATCCTCGGCACGCTCGGTCAACCGCTGCAACCGCGCCAACCGTGGCCGCAGCACATCCACCGCCAACAGATCCGCCTGCGCCTCGGCCAGATCAAAACTCGGCGGAATCACCTGCGGATTCTGGCCAAGAATCGTCAACGTCTGCCGGCAGAACGCTTCCGACTTGTCACCCATCTTGATCAACCCGCGACGGTCCTCACGCTGCAGCGCCACCAACCCCGTCAACCGCGCCTCCAACACCGCCAGCGCACCATCCACCGCCTCCAGATCATCGGCACTCAACGCCAACGACATCAGGTTCTGTGTCATCACTCATTCCTCGATCCATGCCCGGGACCATTCCCGGCGCCCGCACAGCTTCGCGAAACGATGACGATTTGAATGTTGGCGGATACCGCGATGACATGTAGGAATTTTCCGACAACACCAACCCGTTTTTGACAACAGCGACCCGCCCTTCTCCGCAGGAGCGGCTTCAACCGCAATGCGTTTCCACCCAGGATCAACGCAAACCTCGAACCTCGAACCTCGAACCTCGAACCTCGAACCTCGAACCTCGAACGATGATGTGCTGCTTCGGATCGATGATGCAT
The DNA here is from genome assembly GCA_041751895.1 of Lysobacteraceae bacterium. Classification (GTDB taxonomy): domain Bacteria; phylum Pseudomonadota; class Gammaproteobacteria; order Xanthomonadales; family Xanthomonadaceae; genus Lysobacter_I. The sequence goes on from JBGSID010000350.1 coordinate 12,220, forward strand.
TGGCGGTGATTGCTGCCGCGTTGATCGCCCCTCTGGGCCTTCGGCCACCCTCTCTCCGCAGGCGGGGAGAGGGAGTAAAGCACAGCACTGGTTGCCCTCTGCAGGAATGACGCAAGCCGCGATGCTTGTCCTTCTCCCCGCACGCGGGGAGAAAGTGGCGCAAAGCGCCGGATGAAGGGGCGGGCTTTCCCCACGCACTCACCAGAAAAACCCGATACGCACACACCCATCCCACCGCCACGATGCCCTGCCACACCACAGAGCTACCCGATGCGCGGCCCGCAATCCCACACATGCGAACGCCGCCTGCGCCGCCAGCAGACCGAAGCGGAGCGCACGCTCTGGCAACACCTGCGCGACCGCCGCCTGCTCGGCTTCAAATTCCGTCGTCAGCACCAGGTCGATCGTTTCTATCCAGACTTCGTCTGCCTGCAAGCCAAGTTGATTGTCGAACTCGATGGCAGCCAGCATCTCGATCAGCAGAGCTATGACGACGCCCGCACCCGGCATCTCAACCGGCTTGGTTATCACGTGATTCGTCTATGGAACGATGACGTGCTGCTTCGGATCGATGATGCATTGGCGGTGATTGCTGCTGCGTTGATCGCCCCTCACCCGCCCTTCGGGCTGTCTCCCCGCAGGCGGGGAGAGGGAATAAAGCAGCGCCCTCTTTGATAAAGCAGCGCTCTCTCTGATAAAGCAGCGCTCTCTTTGACAAAGCAGCGTTCTCTCTGATCTCACCGCGCGTGGTGCTGCCCTTCTCCGCGCGACGGGGGAATGAAGCACAGCCCTCGCCGCACCGTTGCTCTCCTTCTCCCCGCATTGCGGGGAGAAGGTGGCGCGCAGCGACGGATGAGGGGCGCTGTTCGGCTCCAAAACGCTCACACGCATCGGGCCTGAAGGCCCTACTACGGCACAGCTTCAGAGCTGCGGCCGATTGACGATCGAAAACACGATATCGCTCACCTGCCGGCGGAATCCTTCATTTTCGACGAACTGTTTGTACACCTGCGTGTCGTCCTTCAGGAGACGCTGCATCGCGCGGCCCAGTGCCATGTCGTAGGCCATCCGTGCGGTGTGCGGGGTGTTTTCCTTGGCGTTCTGGAACGCGGCATCCGCAGCTACCACCGGGGCGACATCTTCGCGCAGCCGTTTCACGACGCGGTCGGTGTCGTCGAAGATCGTGCCGTACTGTTCGTTGAACACTTTGAGGATATTGCTCAGCTGGTCGAGTTCAGTCTCCGGCTTGTGTCCGCCCGCCTCAGTCGGCACCGGTTCGATCTCGGACTCTTTATCCTCCAGCGCGATCTTCTGCGCGGCTTTCTTCTCGACGCGGTAGCTGTCCATGTCGATCGATTCGAGGATGCCTTTCGCCAGATCCTCTTCCTGCGGTGCGGGCAGTTTGTTGATCAGCATGTTCAGGAAGATCGACAGCTTTTCCCACTCGGCATTGCTGTAGGGAATGATCGAAGACAGGAAGGCGTATGTGCGGCAGAACACCTTGGCTTTACTCTTGAAATCGATCTGCGCGTCTTCGTCCAGCGTCTCCACGTAGACATCGCGGCAGACATCGAGGATCGGGTCCAGTTGTTCGCGGTCGGCACCCGCCAGAAAGGCCGCCACCAGTTGCTGCACCTGTGCGGGCGCATACACCTGCGCATTGTCAAGCGCGGTTTTCAGATCGTGCAGCTTGTTCGGGTCGGTTTCATCGGCCAGCAGCGTCGTGCGGTAATAGTCCTGGAACGCTTTGGTGACGGCGTCGCGGTTGTCTTGGAAATCCAGCACGAAGCAGTCGTGTTTCTTCGGATGCGCGCGATTCAACCGCGACAGCGTCTGCACCGCTTTGATACTCGACAGCGCCTTGTCGACGTACATCGTATGCAGCAGCGGCTCGTCATAGCCGGTCTGGAACTTGTCGGCACAGATCAGAAAGCGATACGGATCGCTTTGAATCCTGTCAGCGATGTCCTTGCTGGGGAAGCCATTGAGCGTCGCCTCGGTCTGCTTCGCGCCGCCGTACTCGTGTTCGCCGGAGAACGCGACGATGGCCTGATAGGGGCTTTTGCGCTCCTCCAGATAGGTCTGGAACGCATGAAAGTATTGAATCGCGCGCTGGATGCCGCTGGTCACCACCATCGCACGGGCCTGGCCGCCGATCTTGCCAGTGGCCATCACCTGCGCGTGGAAATGGTCGACCATGATCTCGGCCTTGCGGCGGATCGCGTGGTCGTGGCTTTCCACGTAACGGCGCAGTTTCTTCTTCGCCTTTTTTTTGTCGAATTCCGGGTCGTCTTCGATCTTCTTGATCAACTGGTAATAGCTGTCGACCGGGGTATAGGCCTTCAGCACATCCAGGATGAAGCCCTCTTCAACTGCCTGTTTCATGGTGTAGGCGTGGAACGGCCGGTATTTGATCTTGCCGTCGGCGGCCTGCGGCTGCGGCACACCGAACATCTCCAGCGTCTTGTTCTTGGGGGTGGCGGTGAAGGCGAAATAGCTGGCGTTGCCCAGCATCTTTCGCGAGGCCATGCGCTGTTCCAGTGCGGCGTTGACGGTGTCTTCCGGATCGGGCGCGTTGTCGTCGTCTTCGCTCATGGAAGCCGCATGATTGGCAGCTGCATCGCCCAGCGCCTGATTCATCGCGGCAGCGGTTTTGCCGCCCTGGCTGGAATGCGCCTCGTCGATGATGATCGCGAAACGCTTGCCGGCGTCCAGCGCGATCTCATCGAGGATGAAGGGGAATTTCTGCACCGTCGACACGATGATCTTCCGGCCTTCCTGGATGAACCGTCGCAGGTCGCTCGAATGGTCGGCGTGGCCCACAGTCGCGCGCACCTGCATGAAGCCCTTGATGGTTTTCTGGATCTGGTCGTCCAGAATGCGGCGGTCGGTGACGACGATGACCGAATCGAACACATCGCGCGCTGTGCCATCGGCCTGCTTGAGATCAGGCTTGAGGCCGATCAACTGGTGCGCCAGCCAGGCGATGGAGTTGGACTTGCCGCTGCCGGCGGAATGCTGGACCAGATAGCGCTGCCCTGCGCCGTTCTCGCGCGCATGCGTCAATGCGCTGCGCACGCCGTCGAGTTGGTGGTAGCGCGGCCAGATCTGGCTGCGTTTCTTCTTGCCGGTCTTCGGGTCCTTGTCTTCGACGATCTGCGCGTAGTGCTCCAGGATGTCGGTCAACCCCGCTGGGGTCAGCACTTCCCTCCACAGGTAGTCGGTTTTCAAGCCGTGCGGGTTGGGCGGGTTGCCCGCACCGTCGCGGTGACCCTTGTTGAACGGCAGAAACCACGAGGCCTTGCCCTTCAGTTCGGTACACATCCGCACTTCGGCATCGTCCACGGCGAAGTGCACGGCGCAGCGGCCGAACTCGAACAGGCGCTCGCGCGGGTCGCGGTCGCGTTTGTACTGTTCGATGGCATCGGCCACGGTCTGTTTGGTCAGGCTGTTCTTCAGCTCGAACGTGGCGATGGGCAGGCCGTTGATGAACAGCGCGAGGTCCAGCTCACGGCGGGTCTCGTCCGGGCTGTAGGCCAACTGCCGGGTGACCGAGAAGCGGTTCTGGGCGTGGCGCGCGGCGGCGGTAGCGTTGCCAACAGATGGCGTGCCGTAGAACAGGTCGAAGTGCAGCGGGCCGTGGTCGATGCCCTTGCGCAGCACATCGACGACACCGCGCTTGCCGATCTCGCCCGACAGCCGCGCCAGCAACTTGAGCCGGACGATGTCCTTGGCATCGTCAGCGTTGGCCATCGCCAGCTTGGCGAACGTCACTGGCTGGGTGGCCTGCAGGAAGGCGAACAGCTGCGGCACGTCGATGGCGTGGGCGCGATCGAAATCCTGCGGGCTGCCGGCGATGTAGCCGGTGCCGCCGTAAGCCGGCGGTGGCTGTGCGACGCGATTCGCCGGTACCGCCAAGCCATCGGTGCCGGTCATCTGGCGCACGATCAGGCTTTCGAGGCCTTTTTCGGAAAGATCCGTGGTCATCCTGCCCCCTGTTCAGTCACCGCTTGACCAGCGTCGTGCGCTGGTACTGTGCATTCATACGCATGAGGCTTCGCAGTGCCTGCGAGGCTGATCACCCGTATCAGACAAATACATCCTATGTGTTCCACACGGCCAGCAGCGCAGCCGCCAGCGGCTCGGCCACCAGCCCGTTCCTATTGAGTCGCTTCTGATCGCAGCCTAGCTTTTTCGCCAACGACGCCAACTGCCGTCGCCGTTGCGTAGGACACTCGACATACACAAACGAAACCAGATGCCCATCATTATTTCTGGTCACGATCTTCAGAACGTTCCCAGGGGGGGAGACCATAACCCTGCCATCGCCCTCATCCAACACCTGCACAACGACTTCGCCAACAGCCAGCGCAACTTTCCCGGTCAAACGGAAACTGTCGACTTCGTATCCATCCGAAAACCTGCGGCTTTTCTCGGCGACTCTTTCGCCTTTCTCCTGCATGAGCTCGTCCTCATCGGACAACTCCACCGGTTTCAATCTGACTATTCTCACCCGAGGCAGCTGGGCCGAGGCTTTATCAGAGTCGGAATTTCGTCCGCCGCCTTTCGGCGGCTGATAGAACTTGGACAACTCACGCAATTGTTCTGGTGTTTGCCGGTATTTACACAAGTCGATCACGAAATTTCGCGCATCGCTCACGACGCGCGCATGCGTTGTTCGAATGGCAGCCTCTTGCAAACGATGCTCGGAGTTCGCCGATGCATTGTTCGAACCGACGTAGGCGACATTCCTGATCACGAAAACCTTCGCATGCAGTTGCGGCATGCTGTAGACCTCAACGCCGCGCTTGACCAGCTTCAACAACTCCGCCGGGCAGGTCTGCCCGCTTCTGACCTGCGGAAGACTGGCATCGACGACCAGTCGACTGCCTTTCTTCAACGGCAACCGCTGGCTGGACCCCTTCGAAAAATACGCCACCGCTACAGTACACGCACCAGGCGAGCTGGCGACTTTTTTGGTCACCTCGCCCCAGAAACCGCTATCGATAAAGTGAACCGTCATGCTGCATCCTCCATGTCATCGGTATCAAGCGCATCGTCCAATGCGCCGTCCAGGGTGTCATCGTCGAACACTTTCACGTTGTCTTCGCCTTGCGCGGGTGCATCGGGCAACGTCGCCGCGACTGCGCGCACGTCGAGCTTGCCGGTCACCACATCGGCGACGAGGCGGGTGCGGTATTCGCGAAGGAGTTCGATTTCGTTTTCGAGGCGGGAGATGACAGCATGCAGATCATTTGTCTTGGACTTTACGGCACAAACGATTTCCTCTTGCTCATCAAGCGGAGGAACCAGAATCGTAAAGTTCTTGATCTGATCTGGACTGAGGTGGGGAACACTGATTCCAGTGAAAATTGGAGCCATGTATTCAGCGAATGTACGACCCCTCAAAATCATAAGAAGAAATTCCGGATTAACCGCATGGCTGGGCCTTAACCTCGCTACACGTTGCAACAGGAGAGAAGGAGCATCAACGGACATAACCATCGAAGCACGGACTCCTGAAGCGACAATCGGCCGATCCATCCCAAGAACAATGTCGCCATTGATGAGCGAGAACTCATCTAATCCATCTTCTGGCTTACGCTTCCAGCGGACAACCGAATCCCAACGAACTCCAAATGGCGTGACATTGATACCTCGAAGCAGTCTAGTGCCACTTTCTCCGACAAGGAAACTCGTGCTGGCGAATGGAAACCCTGTTTTAAGTTGGATTACGTGCCCCAATCTCCGTACCTGCCAATGCCGAGGAATTTGCCCGAGCCAATAGATACCCGAATCCTTCATCGGCACATCCGGATCAAGGCCGCGAGTCACGGCGTGATGAATGATGGCCTGCTTCTGCTCGTTGAGCAGCGCGATGACTTTCCGCTTCGCGCGGATCGTGCGTTCCAATCGGCTGTTCGCCCAACCGAGAAAACGCACGATCGCCTTCTGCTCATCCAAAGACGGCAGTGGTGAATAAATCATTCTGAAATGTTCCGGACGAAGGCTCCACATGTCCGAGGTAATGCCATACGACCACCGCTCCGCTTCTTTTGCAAATTGAGGCGTGCGAAACAAACTGTGAAAATACTCTGGAATATTTTTCACATCGCGCAAACGCATCACAACGTATGCCGGGCTAATAATTCCACGGAGCGACGACGCACCAATTGCACCCTGCCACGCACGCATCTTGTTGTAAGCAATATCTCTCGGGCTAATGAGCTTATAAGCCGACTTGTCACTGCGAGAACTGTCTTTCTTCGAGCTATCTCTTAACAAAGCACGTTGTCGAATGATGCCTTTTGAAATCGTTACAGAAAGCATTTCCTCATCCACGTGCCCACGGTCACTAATCTCTGCAAATAACGCACGGTTCGGCAGGACATCCCAATGCGCCGGCACTTGCCCCACCCAAGGCAGCCCCGAATCTTTGTAGTCCGGATAGGGTTTGAGATCCGCGATCATCACAGCAACTCGAACCACTGTTTGATTTTCAGCGCCATGAGCTTGCGACGGGCCTCCAGGAAATCGTCGTAGGACGGAATCACACCTTCCAACAAAGACTCAGGCAAACAGTGCATCCTCAGGTTTTCACGCATCCCGGCAAGATCGGTAATGCCGCCATATTTTTTCTTGCCCCCACTGCATTGATTGGCCAATTCACTGAAATACACCTCCGGCGCCTTGCTGCCAATGACAATGTTGATCTCGCTCTGCGCAAGGACAAAGTTGGCAATCTGGTTATAGCGCCCACGCCCGAGTTTGAGATCGAGTTTGAGATGATTCTTGGGGTAGACATGATGCACATCGCTGCGATTGAGCAGCAGGTCGAGTGCCGTGATGTCGCGCGACAGAAACCCTTTGTCGCCCAACTTCACCTGTGCCGCCTGATAGGCAAGGAAATACTGGCTCTTGCCGGATGAGGTGTCCATCAACTGCGGCAGCATGCCGGACCAGAAGGTGTCAGCCAATTCTGCGGCAATGACCGCTTCGACATGTGCCACCAAACCACGGGCCTCAATCTGGCGGATATCCAGATCAAACCATGTCTCCGGGTTGCCAGCGTAACGACCGCTGAGGATGGACATGACATACCAGCGACGCACCAGCCGTTCCAGATCATCGGCCGGCAGCTTTTCGGCACGTCCACGCAGGTAGATGATGTAGGCGAAGTTCACCGCGTTCTTGCCACCGATGAGATCGCTGGTGACGAAGCCCGCCGAGCGCAGAATCATCGTGAGACGCTCGAAATGCGTCTGGTTGATGAAATTCAATATGCCCTGCTTGAGCTTGGCAAACGAAGCTTCGGCCGTCACCTCTTCGTACTGCTTGGTTTCAAAGTTGCGCCCGGACAACAGCGCCACCAGATCCTGCAGCTTGCCGCGCCCGAACTCCGACGTGAACGCCACGCGCAGCATGTCGGTATAGGTCGGGTCATAGATGTCGTCGTTGACGTCCTTGAGCCACTTCATCTTCGGCAGAAATTCAGACGCCGCGAACGCTTTGTCACCCTTTTCGATGCGCGGCAAGAACTCCGGGGCAACGGTGAGGTGACAGAAGTAGTCGATGGCTTTGCGCAACTGGTTGCCGCCGTAGGTTTCATTGGCCGCGATCTTGGACATCGCAAAGTCGGCCTGTGACAGTTCTGCGCCTGCGGAATTCACGCGGATGAAGATTTCGGTGACGGTCTCGATATCGAGATCTTCGGCCAGCTCGATCAAACCAACGTGGTTGTTGATGATTTTTCCGAGCTTCTGCAGCACCTTGCCCACCTGCTTGCGGTCCGCAGAGGGATTCTTTTCCGAATAGGCTTCCGTCATTTCAATCAGATCTGCATCGGGCGAGAACACCGCTGCCACGTCTTCTATCCACGCGCCGTCCTTGCGGATGGCGGGATTCGCCACCTCGAATTTCTCGGTCTGCGGATGGAAGGCGATACGGATATGGACGGTTTCGTAGTTTTTTGTGAGTACTTCACGCCCCAGCAAACCGGCCATCAGTGCCGTGACGCGCTGCTGCCCGTCGATGAGGACACGTTTGCCTGCGGAGGGCGTACCGTCCTTGAGCTTCACGGTAGGGTTTCGCCATGCAATGAGATAGCCGACCGGATAACCCTGATACAGCGAATCAAGCAGGTTTCGGACCTTGGTGGCATCCCATACGAACGGGCGCTGGATCTCGGGAATGGCAATTTCCCCCGATTTGACCCAGGTCAGCAACGTTTCAATCGGGTGTGGCGTGACCGAATAGCGCTGGGTAGACATTGTTCATTTACTCCTTGTCAGTAGACCATCAAGCAGCCCTTCCGCTTCCTTCTCGATCGCAAGGATATCGGCGGCGATCTCCTCCAGCGTGCGCAGGGGTTTGGGCTTGTAAAAGTGGCGGGTGAAGCTGACTTCGTAGCCGATCTTGGTGGCGTCTTCCTTGATCCAGGCGTCGTCGGTGTACGGCAATACCTCGCGACGGATGAAGGCGTCGATGCCGCCGGGTTCCAGAAGCGGCACCTGTTCGGTATCGCGCAGGTCGGCGTCGGGTTCGTATTCCACCACCACCGACTTGCCGCCCACGTTGGCTGCGAACAGGCCGCGCAGCGGGTCGGCCTTGGCCTTGCCCGGCTTGTGGACCTTGGAGATGACCGGCGGCGCGGTATCGACGCGGGTGCTGACCGCTTTGAGCACGGCCTTGAAGTCGGCCGCCGGCAATTTCATGCCGCTGTCTTTCAGCGCCTGCTCGGTCTGTTCGCGGAAGTGGTTGTGGTCTTCGTACAGTGCATCGCCCAGCGCGGTGCGCAGGGCTTCGGCGGCGGCGACCAGACGCGCGTCGCGCTCCCACGTCTTGGCATCGAGCAGCTTCTTCTTTTTCTTCTCGGGCAGGCCTTTTTTGCTGGCGCTGCCGTCGTCGTCATCGCCGCTGTCGTCGTCGCTGCCCCAGTCGTTCAAGCGGGCTTCGACCTTGGCGGCAACCTTGGCGAAATCGGCAAAGAGCGCGTCGCCAAACTCGTCGTAGAGCGCGCTGCGGATGTCTTCTTCGCCGGCATTGAAGCGCAGGGCGTCGATCGCGCGCTGGGTGATGCGGCTGTGCAGGCGCAGCGGGCGTTCCACCACCACCTTCCAGTAACCGAAGGCCTGGTTGTCGAAGATCTTGGACTCTGGGGTTTCCTCGAACTCCAGAAAGCTGCGGTTGACGCGGTCGATGTCGTCAGGCGCAAGTTCGCAGTTCTTCTTGCCCAGATTCTTGCGCAGCGGTTTGTACCACTGGCTGGCGTCGATCAACTGCAGTTTGCCCTTGCGATGCGCGGGCTTGCGGTTGGTCAGCACCCAGATATAGGTGGCGATGCCGGTGTTGTAGAACAGATTGAGCGGCAGCGCGACGATGGCTTCGACGTAATCGCTCTCGATCAGCCAGCGGCGGATATTGCTTTCGCCCTGCCCGGCGTCGCCGGTGAACAGCGAGCTGCCGTTGTGGACCTCGGCGATGCGGCTGCCCAGCGCGGAGCTGTGATTCATTTTCGACGCCATATTGGCGAGGAACAGCATCTGGCCGTCGCTGGAGCGGGTGACCAGCGACAGCTCTTCACCCTGATGCATGACCTTGAAGCGCGGGTCGCGCATGCCGTCCTTGCCGCCGAGGAATTCGAGGTCTTTCTTCCAGCTCTTGCCGTACGGCGGATTGGCGAGCATGAAGTCGAATTCGCGCGCGGGGAAGGCGTCGTTGGCGAGCGTGGACCATTCGGCACCACCGACGATGTGGTCGGCGTTCTCGCCCTCGCCCTTCAGCAGCATGTCCGCCTTGCAGACGGCGTAGGTTTCGGGGTTGATCTCCTGCCCGTACAGCAGCGCGTTGACCTTTTGTTTGCGCTTGGCGGCGATGGCGGTGAGCGTGTCTTCGGCCACGGTGAGCATGCCGCCGGTGCCGCAGGCGCAGTCGTACAGCAGATAGGTGCCGCTCTTGATGTCCTGCTCGATCGGCAGGAACACCAGATTGGCCATCAGGCGCACCGCATCGCGCGGGGTCCAGTGTTCGCCGGCCTCTTCGTTGTTGTCTTCGTTGAACTTGCGCACCAGTTCCTCGAACACGGTGCCCATCGCATGGTTGTCGATGCCTGCGGGCGTCAGATCGAGTTCGGGATCAAGGAACTTGTTGATCAGCGTGCCGAGCGAATCGGAGCGCGACAGCGTGGTCAGCTGGTTGCGGAACTTGAAGTTTTCGAGGATGTCCTGGACGTTCGGCGAAAAGCCGTTGAGGTAATCCTCGAAATCAGCGAGCAACTGCTGCTGGTTGCCCCGGGACGTGAGGTCGCGCAGGGTGAACTTGGAGGTGTTGTAGAAGGATTGGCCAGCGGCGTCTTTGAGCGCGGCCTGTTGCTCGGTGATATGCGCCTTGTCGAGCATTGCTTTGGTGTCGAGCACCGCCTGTTTGGTCGGTTCAAGCACGGCATCCATGCGCCGGATGACGCACATCGGCAGAATGACATCGGGATATTTGCCGCGTCTGAAGAGGTCGCGCAGGACATCGTCCGCGATGCCCCAGATCAGTGAAACGATTTTGTTGTGTGTTGCCTGGTCCATCCATATCCCCTGATTGCGCAGCGCTACCGACGCTGCACATTGAATGCAGAACGCAGCATGGTAGCGAAGAAGACGCAGATTGCGCCCGCTAGCAGAAGGGTGCCGCAGATCCGTGCAGCGGATACCTGTCAGATCGTGCAGTGCGACGTGTGTGATCAGACGCTGGATTCCGGCATTCGCGAGGAAGCAGTGGATATTCTCTCGTGCGAAGAGCGCCCCTCATCCGGCCTTCGGCCACCTTCTCCCCGCTCACGGGGAGAAGGAGTGCAACGCTCCCGCCCGTGATCGCAGATCCTGCAATGCGGCTGTTCCCTCTCCCCGTGCAACGGGGAGAAGGAGTGCAACGCTCCCACCCGTGATCGCAGATCCTGCAATGCGGCTGTTCCTTCTCCCCGTGCAACGGGGAGAAGGTGGCGCGAAGCGTCGGATGAGCAACTGTGTTGCCTGTCAAGCGATTTTCGGCTCGCCGACCCATGGTTGGCCATCCCGCAGCATGGCGTTGAGGATGGTGAGTAACTTCCGCATGCACGCCACCAACGCTACTTTCTTGGCCTTGCCAGCTGCG
>JBGSID010000351.1:0-8776 GCA_041751895.1 Lysobacteraceae bacterium
GGCAGCGCGCCGAACAGCACGTCCTGCGCGGCTTCGGGATGCAGGTCCACCGGCACGGTGCCCATCTCGCGGCCGGCCGGGTTGTCGCCGACCTCACCGCCCAATGCATGGGCGATCAATTGGTGGCCGTAGCAGATGCCGAACACCGGCAGCCGGGCGTCGAGCCCATTACGCAGCCAGTCGGCGGTGCGTTCGCTCCAGTCGCGGCGCTCGGTGACCATCGCGCCGGAGCCGGTGATCAAGACGCCGGTGAAATCGTCGTGGTCCGGCAGCGCCTCGCCGGCTTCAACATTCACGAACGTGGCCTGGTCGGCGCGTAATCCGGCCGCGACGCGGATCCAGTGTGGAAACCGCCCGTGGCGGCGCATGCTGGGGACCGGCTGACCGGTTTCGACGATCAGAAAGCGTGGAGCGTCTGGGAGAGTCATGCGGGCGGGGTCGGGCTGGCAGGGACTGCCGCTTATACTAGCGAGTCCCCACACTGCCAGCGCCTCCACATGCAGGGACCGACCTTCCAAGAGCTCATCCAGCGCCTGAACGCCTATTGGGCGGCCCAGGGCTGTGTGCTGATCCAGCCCCTCGACCTCGAAGTCGGTGCCGGCACCTTCCATCCGGCCACGTTCCTGCGCGCGCTGGGTCCGGAGCCGTGGAACGCCGCCTACGTGCAGCCTTCGCGCCGCCCCACCGACGGCCGCTACGGCGAAAACCCGAACCGCCTGCAGCATTACTACCAGTACCAGGTGGCGATGAAGCCCAACCCCGACAACATCGTCGAGCTGTACTTCGATTCGCTGAAGGCGCTCGGCGTCGACCCGCTGGTGCACGACCTGCGTCTGGTCGAGGACAACTGGGAATCGCCGACCCTCGGCGCCTGGGGCCTCGGCTGGGAAGTGTGGTTGAACGGCATGGAAGTCACCCAGTTCACCTATGTCCAGCAGGCTGGCGGCCTCGAATGCAAACCGGTGCTGGGCGAGATCACCTACGGGCTCGAACGCCTGTGCATGTATCTGCAGAACTGCGACAACGTCTACGACCTGATCTGGACCGTCGGCCCGCAGGGCCCGGTGACGTACGGGGATGTGTTCCTGCAGAACGAGCGCGAACAGAGCGCCTACAACTTCGAACACGCCAACGTCGAAGAGCTCTTCCACCGGTTCGACGCATGCGAAGCCGAAGCGCTGAAACTCGTCGAAGTCGGCTTGCCGCTGCCGGCCTACGACCAGGTCTGCAAGGCCAGCCACTGCTTCAACTTGTTGGATGCCCGCCGCGCGATCAGTGTCACCGAGCGCCAGCGCTACATCCTGCGCGTGCGCAATCTCTCCCGCGCGGTGGCGGAAGCGTATTACGCGCAGCGCGAGAAGCTCGGGTTTCCGGGTTTGAAACAGACCGACAAGCAGGAGGCCGCGTGATGACCTCGACCATGCAACCTCTGCTGATTGAACTCGGTACCGAAGAACTGCCGGTCAAGGCCCTGCCGGGTCTGGCGCAGGCGTTTTTCGATGGCGTCGTCGACGGACTGCACAAGCGCGGCATCGCCTTCGACCGCGAAGGCGCCAAGCCGCTGTACACGCCGCGCCGGCTCGCGGTGTTGCTGCCGGGTGTGGCTGAAGAACAGCCCGAGCAGCGCAGTGAAGTGCTGGGCCCGTATCTCAATATCGCGCTCGACGCCAATGGCCAACCGACCAAGGCGCTGGCGGGTTTTGCGGCGAAGGCCGGCATCGACTGGCCTACGCTGGAAAAAACCACCGACAACAAAGGCGAGCGTTTCGTCCATCGCGCCGTAAAACCCGGCGCGCGCACCGCAGAGCTGCTGCCGGAGATCCTGAAGGAAGCGCTGGCCGGCATGCCGATTCCCAAGCCGATGCGCTGGGGCAGCCACGAGTACGGCTTCGCCCGTCCCGCGCACTGGCTGGTGATGCTGCTGGGCGATCAGATCGTGGATGGCGAGGTGTTCGGCATCAAGGCCGACCGCATGAGTCGCGGCCACCGTTTCCATCACGAAAAGCCGGTGTGGATCGGCACCCCGAACGATTACGTCGACGCCCTGCGCGCGGCGTACGTGCTGGTGGACCCGGAAGAACGCCGCGCCCGCGTTGTCGCCGAAGTGGAAAGCGCCGCACTGAAAGTTGGCGGTACGCCACGCATCACCGACGACAACCTCGAACAGGTGCAGTGTCTGGTCGAATGGCCGAAAGCCGTGCTGTGCGCGTTCGAACGCGACTTCCTCGCCGTGCCGCAGGAAGCGCTGATCGCAACGATGGAAGCGAACCAGAAGTTCTTCCCGGTGCTCGACGCCGACGGCAAGCTCACCGAGCACTTCATCGGCATCGCCAACATCGAATCGAAAGACGAAAGCGAAGTCCGCAAAGGCTATGAACGCGTGATCCGCCCGCGCTTCGCCGACGCCAAGTTCTTCTTCGATGAAGACCTCAAGCAGGGCCTCGCCTCGATGAACGAAGGCCTGAAGACGGTGACGTATCAGGCCAAGCTGGGCAGCGTCGCCGACAAGGTCGCGCGCGTTGCTGCGCTGGCGGAAAGTATTGCGGCGGAAGTCGGCGTCGATCCGAAACTCGCACGCCGCGCTGCGGAACTGGCGAAAGCCGATCTGCAGTCGCGGATGGTCAATGAGTTTCCGGAGCTGCAGGGCATCGCGGGGCGTTATTACGCTGCTGCGGCCGGTGAGTCGGCGGAAGTCGCTGCGGCGATTGATGAAGCGTATATGCCGAGGTTCGCGGGCGATGACATTGCGCCGAGCAAGCTGGGGCAGGTGCTGGCGATTGCAGAGCGGTTGGATACGTTGGCGGGTGGGTTTGCGGGTGGGTTGAAGCCTACGGGGAACAAGGATCCGTTTGCGTTGCGCAGGAATGCGTTGGGGTTGGCAAGAACAGTAATTGAAGGAGCGCTGCATGTTGACCGAAAGTTCTCCTTGCTTGCAAACCTCGTTGCTCTTTCTTTGGTGAAGTACAACGAGAAGATTGCTGAAATCATCGGAGATCGGCCAATAACAGGCTTGCTGGACGCGCGAATTTTTGAAATCTCTGCCGCAACTAAACTTTTTGAGGACGGAGTGCTCCTTCCTTTAGTTATGCAAGAGGCGCTTGAGTTAATGGCTGAAAACGAGGCATTCGTCCTAGACCGCCTCCGCAGCTACTACGCCGACCAAGGCGTCACCCCGCAGCAATTCGAGGCTGTGGCTGCGCTGATGCGTCCAATCGCGGCTCCCGCCGCTCCCACAGGGGATGCGTCGGCAGCGGTTGTGGGAGCGGCGGAAGCCGCGATTGCCTCGGGGCCGGAACACTCCCAGCCGCTGGCGCGGCTCACAGCTTCAGGGGCCTCATTTATGCCGAGGGCGGGCTCCCTTCTCGACTTCGACCGCCGCCTCAAAGCCATCGGCGAATTCGCGAAGCTGCTGGAAGCCGATGCTTTGGCTGCAGCCAACAAACGCATCCGCAACATCCTGAAGAAAGCCGACATCGCGATTCCGACCACGGTCGACACCGCGCTCTTTGTCGAAGACGCCGAACGCGATCTGCACGCCGCCGTCGAACAGGCCATCGCCGACACCGACGACGCGCTGAAGACCCGCGACTACGTCGCCGTCCTCGGCCGCCTCGCGCGCCTGCGCCCCGAGGTCGACACCTTCTTCGACAAAGTGATGGTCAACGCCGACGACGCAGCCGTGCGCGGCAATCGCCTCGCGCTGTTGCAGCGCCTCGCCGACCGTCTCGGCAGCGTCGCCGCGATCGAGCATCTGTCGGTTTAAACGCGCCCCTCACCCTCCGCTCGCTGTGCTCGCTCCTCCCTCTCCCCGCCGCGCGGGGAGAGGGCCGAACACTATTCCCCGCTGCGCTGGGAGAGAGCAGAACCTCATTCCCCGCTGCGCGGGAAGAGAGCAGAAGATGCCGCCGCGCGAGGACAGGGCTCTGTTCAAGCGCGCCGCAAACACTGGCTACGATTGCTCTTCCTTCTCCCCGCCTGCGGGGAGAAGGTGCCCGAAGGGCGGATGAGGAGCTGCCTCGCGCGTTCCCACGTGTGTGTTCTGCGCCGTTGCCGACCCGACCATCTTCTTCCGCCACGATCGCGCGGATTGTGACCGCCCACGCGTTGCGGACGCATGGCCGCGCGTAGGCTGACGCAAGGACGCCATCTCTCGTTTCCGGTTTTGTCATCTCCGCCTGTTGTCATAGCGCCTCGATTGATCAGGAGTGCCGATATGTGGTGCGATCTTCCGATGACTTCACGTGCCCGTCGGCATGTCCTTGCAGCTTGTGCCGTGTTCACGTTGGCATTCGTTCCTGCCATCGTGTTCGCTGCGAAATCCGACCCTTGGGCGGAAATCAAGGTCGGTGGTGCGGCCGACGACGGTCAGGGCGAGTACGACGTGACGCTGGTGGCCATCAATGGCTCCCGCGATTTTCCGTCGAAATCGCTCTATGAGTTCGTCCCCGGTACGTATCAACTACGTATCGCCAGCCGCAAACGTGGCAAAAGCGGGGAAACGGTGTCGCTGCCGTTCGCCATCGAAGTACAGCCGTGTGTACGCTACACGCTGATCGCGGACCATCAGCATGAAAGCGAGGGCCGCAAGTGGCATGTCGCGATCAAGTCCGAAACGGAAGTGGAATCCTGCATGAAGAAATTCGGCGAACGATTGGTCCCGGCGACCGGTGGGGCGATTGCCGGTGGTGCGATCGCTGCCGGTTCCTGATCGTCGCAGTAGCCAGTGCGTCACGGCGTTCTGCACGATGACCTTGCACGGATGACTTGGGTCTACTGACATTCACCGTCGGTCCGGTGGCTGCGGTTATCCTGTCGCGATGCCATCAATTCCCCGCTCAGCCATCGCCGCAGTGTTCTTGACGTTCTGTGGCGCTGTGGAGGCTGCGCAGATCGCCGAGGTCCATATCGAGGGCCTCGATGAGGCCATGACCGCCAACGTGCGCACCTCGCTGTCGCTGGAAGACGCGAAGGGCAAGCGGGTGTCCGATGCGCGGCTCGATTACCTGCTGCGGGTGGCCGAAGACGAAACGCGAGAGGCATTGGAACCGTTCGGTTACTACACCCCGGACATCGCGATCCGGGAGAGTGGCGATGGTGCCGCGCTCGCCGAGGATGCGCCGGTCAGTGTGACGATCACCGTCAGCATCGGCGAACCGGTGCGCGTGCGCAGCGCCGAGATCGCGATTGAAGGTGGCGGTGGCGATGACCGTTATCTCAAGCAGGAACTCGATGCCTTTTCGCCCCGTCTGGGTGACGTGCTCGACCACACCGTTTACGAACGAAGCAAGGCGCTCATCACCCGGCGTCTGGCCGAACGCGGTTATTTCGATGCCGATTTCTCCATGCGCAAGGTCGAAGTGACGCGTGCCGAGCGCGCGGCCGACATTGATCTGCGCTGGAACAGCGGCGACCGTTACGAGATGGGCACGATCACCTTCGAGCAGACGCCGAAACCGATCATCCGCGAATCTTTGCTGCGCGAATTCGTCTACTGGAAAGAAGGCGACTATTACCATCAGGGTCGGCTCGATCGTCTGCGCAAATCATTGACTGGTCTGGATTATTTCAGCCGAGTCGACATCGAACCGCAGCCGGAGAACGCGGTGGATGGCGAGGTGCCGGTGACCGTGCGATTGACCCCCGCCGACCGCAGCATCTACACCGCCGGCCTCAGCTATGGCACCGACAGCGGTTTCGGTGTGCGCCTTGGCTTGGAGCGGCGGTATCTGAACTCGCGCGGGCACAAGGCGCTGGCGCAGATCGACTACGCACAGAACCGCAAGACCTTGACCCTGCAGCATCGAATTCCGGCATTTGCCTGGCGTGATGGCTGGTACACCACCAGTCTGCAGGCGTCGGACGAACAGACCGATTACATCGACACGCGCCGCACCGAGCTGGCCTTCAGTCGGAATGGCCAATACAACCGCTATCTCAACCTGATCGGTTCGGTGCATGCCCTGCGCGAACGGTGGGCCTACGATTACGACAGCCGCCTGCGGCCGGTGAAGCTGTATCGGCAGTCGACGTATCTGTATCCGTCGATCCTGGCCGAATACATCAAGGTCGATGATCGTATCCAGCCGCGTGAAGGTTATGGCGGCACTGCGACGCTGCGAGGTGGCCTGCAGGGTGCGGGTTCCGATGCGAATTTCCTGCAGCTGCATACGCGTGCGAACTGGTTCCAGGGCTTGGGCGCACGCAGCCGGTTGATCGTACGCGGGGAAGTCGGTGCGACGTTTACCGATGCGCTCGTGGATATCCCGCCGACCTTGCGTTTCTATGCCGGCGGCGACCGCAGCGTGCGCGGTTACGAATGGCGCGAGATCGGCCCGCGTATCGATGCCATTCCCGGGCGCAAGGCCTATGCGCTCGGCGCGAAGAATGTGATCACTGCGAACGTCGAGTACGAACACTATTTCAACGACAGTTGGGGCATCGCCGCATTCGTCGATGGCGGCAGTGCGTTCGACGATCACATCGATGGTTGGCGCAAGGGTGTCGGGCTTGGCCTGCGCTGGAAATCGCCGATTGGTCCGCTTCGGGTTGATGTCGGGCATGGACTGGATGATCCGGATTCGTCATTCACGCTGCACTTCAACCTGGGTGCCGATCTGTGAGTGATCCGGTACCCACGCCGCAACAGGAACGGGAAGCACGTATCGCCGAATTGCGCACGCGTCGCCGTGCGCGGTTGCGCTGGCTGGCGATCCGCAGCGCCCTGTCGCTGCTGGTGTTGACCGTGGTTGGTGTCGTGGCGCTGTACTGGCTGTTCAATACGCTTCGTGGTCGAGATGTCCTGCTCAATCAGATCGTTGATCTGCTACCTGCAGGAAACGAACTGACCTGGTCGCGCGCTGAAGGTCCGGCTGCGGGGCCGATGGTTCTGCACGACGTGCGTTTCGTGCATCGTGGCTGTCCCGACCGCGAAGGCAAGCCGGTGGTATGGCCAGACTGCAAGGTCGCGCTGGTCACGACCTTCACGGCGCGGCGGGTCATGCTGGATCCCGCGCTCGCGCCGTTGTTCGGGCGCAGGCTCCGATTGGAAGCGCTCGGCGTGTCGGGGGCGACACTCGATTTGCCGGAGAACAACGAACCCTTCGAATTGCCACGCTGGCCGGACTCGTTGCCCGGGATCGCGCCGCCGTTGGCGCTGCAGGCCGGTGCGATCGAGATCGACGGACTGAAGGTGACCCGCACCGGTGATCCGATGATCGATCTGCGCCGCGTGCGTGGCGGGTTGGATGCCGACGATGGCCGCCTGCATCTGGAACGTGTCGTCGCGGACACCGATCGTGGTCGTTTCGCGCTGCATGGTGACTACGCGCCAGAAGACCGTTATCGGATGGATCTCACCGCCAGCGCGGTGTTGCCGGCCGTTGCCGGTCGGACACCGGCCAGGCTTGGCCTGGTCGCTCGCGGCGATCTCCGGCGGCTCGATATCGCGCTGGCCGGCAATGCGCCGGCGCCAGTCAAGATAGCGTTGTTGCTGGAAGGTGAAACGCAGCCACGCTGGCGACTCGATGCGAACAGCGATGCGCTCACGCTGGCTGCTCTTCTCGGCAACGAGGATGAGGCGGCGCCCTACGCCTTCGATCTCCACGCCGATGGTGTCGGCGGTAACGCGACCGTCCAGGGCCGTATCGAACAGGCTCAATTCCTCGCAAAAATATTGCCGTCGAAAGTGTCGGTCGAAGGTCAGGTGCTGAAGGTTGCGCCGCTGTCGCTGCAACTGCTCGACGGCACGATCGCGGTCAACGGGCGTGCGGATTTCAATGATCCGGTCGATCCACGTTTCGATGGCAGCCTGCATGCGCGCAAGCTGCGTTGGCAAGGTGAGCAGAAAGATGCGGTCGCGGTGATCGGCGATGGTGACTTCAAACTCAGTGGGCGCTTCCGCGATTGGACTGCGGATGGCAATGCGACTTTGTTGCGTGGCAGCGAACAGGCAGCCATTGCGCTGAAAGCGAGTGGCGACGACAAGACCGCGCGATTCGAGACCCTGCGCGCAACCATGCCGCAAGGACGTCTGGACGCGAGCGGTGAATTCGGATGGGCGCCGACATTGCGCTGGCAGGCCGATGCGCGGCTCGCGGGCTTCGATCCGGGTTATTTCCTGCCGGATTGGCGGGGTGCCGTGAACGGTCGTCTGCGTTCGATCGGCGAGACGCGCGACGACGGTGGCCTCGATGCGCGCGTGGAGGCCAGCGATCTTGGCGGTCGCCTGCGCGGACGTGCGCTGAGTGGACGTGCGAACGTGCTCGCACATCTGCCCGCACGCGAGGGTGGCCGTATCGATGGTGAAGGCGAGATCGCGCTGGCTCTCGGCGCTAGCCGCATCGACGCGAAAGGTCGCGTCACCGAACGTCTTGATGTCGATGCGAAGTTTTCGCCGCTGCAGTTGAACGATCTGTTCCCGACCGGCGAAGGCGTGCTGCGCGGCACTCTGCATCTGGGTGGCGCGCGGACGCAGCCGAACATCGAAGTCGATCTCACTGGTCAGTCTCTGCGCTACGACACATGGCGCGCCGGTTCCCTGCACGCGCGTGGTCAGCTGCCATGGCGCGCGGGCACGGACGGTGCGCTGGTCATTGACGGTGAGACGGTCGAGGCCGGGCTTGCATTCGCACGGCTGCACCTGGACGCGCGCGGTGCGGTCGAGGCGCTGCGCGTTGACGGCGATGCCGATAGCGCATTCGGTCGTATCGAGGTTGCCGGCGACGTCTCGAAGCGCGGTGCGCAATGGGCGGGAGCGCTGAATATGCTCCGTTTCGCA
>JBGSID010000352.1:0-2724 GCA_041751895.1 Lysobacteraceae bacterium
GCCCGTCAGCAGCGACTCGTCTGCGCGAACGCCGTCAGACGTGACCAGCAAGGCATCGGCCGGCACGCGATCGCCCTCGCTCAGCTTGAGCAGGTCGCCGCGCACCACATCGCGCCCGGCGATGCGCACTGGCTGACCGTCACGGATGACCAGCGCGCGCGGGCTGGTGAGGTCGCGCAGGGCTTCGATGGCGCGCTCGGTCTTGCCTTCCTGATACAGGGTGAGCGCCAAGGTGATCACCACGAAGCCGAAGAGGGTCAATCCCTCCTGCAGATCGCCGAACACCATGTACAGCGTGCCTGCCGCCAGCAGCAGCAGGAACATCGGCTCACGCACGGTCTCGATCGCGATCGACAGCAGGGAGCGGTGCTGTCCGCCGGGCAATGCATTGGGGCCGTCCTCGGCCAGGCGCTGCGCGGCCTGGGCGGCGGACAGCCCGGATTCAACACCGTGCACAGGGGGCGTGGGCGCCATCTCCGGCGTTACGCCGCGCGTGGGACTGTCTGCTTGCGTCATTGTCATATCCGGGCCGGAACGGCCTCCTCTTTCCGGCCAGGAGCGCGCCTTGGAACAAGTCTACGAGCACGCCCCCTGCCCGTCTGTGCGGTCGCCGACTGCGGCGGTAGGACGACGGGCATTGAAGAATGTGGAGCATCTCCACGGTGGTCTTACGCCGGCGACGCCAACGCAGCATCGACGGTGGCCTGCGCCTCCGACAGGATGCACTCCAGATGCGCCCTGCCCTCGAAACTCTCGGCGTAGATCTTGTAGATGTCCTCGGTGCCCGAGGGACGCGCGGCATACCAACCGCTCCCGGATACGACCTTGATGCCGCCGATGGCCGCCCCGTTGCCCGGCGCGTGGCTCAGCACTGCAGTGATGGGTTCGCCCGCCAGTGTGGTCGCGGTGATGGCGTTCGGCGACAGCGCGGCCAGCCGTTTTTTCTGCTCGATCGTCGCAGGCGCTTCGATGCGGTCTGCAACCGGATGGCCAAGTGCATCGGCGAGTTCGAGATACAGCGCGCCCGGGTCGCGTCCGCAGCGCGCAGTGATCTCGGCCGCGAGCAGCGATGCGGTGAAGCCGTCCTTGTCGGTGGTCCATGCCGTGCTGTCGCGGCGCAGAAACGCGGCGCCGGCGCTCTCTTCGCCACCGAAGCCCAGACTGCCGTCGAGCAGCCCCGGCGCGAACCATTTGAAGCCGACCGGCACTTCGTACAGCGTGCGCTCCAGGCGCGCCGCCACGCGGTCGATCAGCTGCGTACTGACCACGGTCTTGCCCACTGCGGCGTTCGCGCCCCACTGCGGGCGATGCCGGAACAGGTAGTCGATGGCGACCGCGAGATAGTGATTCGGAGGTAGCAGCCCGGCCGCAGGCGTGACGATGCCGTGGCGGTCATGGTCGGTGTCGCAGGCGAAGGCGATGTCGAAGCGGTCCTTGATCGTGATCAGGCGCTGCATCGCGTAGACCGAGGACGGGTCCATGCGGATCTGGCCGTCCCAGTCCAGGGTCATGAACGCGAAACGCGGGTCGACCTGTTCGCTGACGACGGTGAGGTCGAGTTTCCAGCGCTCGGCAATCGCAGCCCAGTAATGCACGCCGGCACCGCCCAAGGGATCGACGCCGATGCGTATGTTGGCGGCGCGGATCGCGTCCATGTCGATCACCTGATCGAGATCGTCGACGTAGCTGCGCAGGAAGTCGTGACGATGCGTGGTCGCCGCCCTCAACGCATCGGCGTGCGGCATGCGGCGCACGCCCTGCAGGCCGGCATCGAGATAGGCGTTGGCCGCCGCCTGGATCGCGTCGGTGACGTCATTACCGGCAGGGCCGCCGTGCGGCGGGTTGTACTTGAAGCCACCGTCGCGCGGCGGGTTGTGCGACGGCGTGATTACGATGCCGTCGGCGCGCGTATTGCTGCTTCGGTTGTGCTGGAGGATGGCGTGCGAAATCGCCGGCGTCGGCGTGTATTCATCGCCTGCCGCCAGCATCACCTCGACGCCATTCGCCGCCAGCACTTCCAGCGCGGTCGCACAGGCGGGTGCCGACAGCGCGTGCGTGTCGATGCCCATGAACAGTGGCCCGGTGATGCCCTGCGCTTTGCGGTCGTCGCAGATCGCCTGCGTGATCGCCAGCACATGCCATTCGTTGAACGAAACGTCGAAGGACGAGCCGCGATGGCCAGATGTCCCGAAAGCGACGCGCTGTGCCGGCACGCTCGGGTCGGGGCGTTCCGAAAAATACGCTGCCACCAGCTTGTCGACATCGATCAGCACCGAGTTCGGCGCCGGCCGCCCGGCGAGCGGGTTGATGTGGCTGCTCAAGCGGAAATCCCTTTGCCGTGCCGCACCAGCTGCCACCGGGCCGCCGCGAGCACATGGGCGACATCGAAGCCGAAGTGCGCCTCGACCACCTTACCCGGCGCTGACAGCCCGAAGCTGC
Organism: Lysobacteraceae bacterium; assembly: GCA_041751895.1. Classification (GTDB taxonomy): domain Bacteria; phylum Pseudomonadota; class Gammaproteobacteria; order Xanthomonadales; family Xanthomonadaceae; genus Lysobacter_I. Next base: position 2,440 of record JBGSID010000352.1, read on the forward strand.
GCATCGCGATGATCTCGCCGTGACGGCCGACGTATCGCTCCCAGCCCAACGCCGATGCCGCTTCGACCGAAACGCGGGCGGTCACCGCGTCGGGCAGCACCTGCTCCCGATACGCTTCGTCCTGGCGCTCGAACAGCTCCCACGACGGCATGCTGATCACACGCGCCTTCACACCTTCCTGGGTCAGTTGCTCGAACGCGGCGATGCACAGCGCGACCTCGCTGCCGCTGCCCAGCAGCAGCACATCGGGCCGGCCGTCTGCGCTGTCGGCCAGCACGTAGGCGC
>JBGSID010000353.1:0-6170 GCA_041751895.1 Lysobacteraceae bacterium
CCGTAAAGCGAGTCGAGCGTGTCGAGCAGGCGCTGCGCGTGCGCGTCCCAGCGCGCGAGGGCGCACTCGCGCAGCGCAGGCGCCATCGCTTCGGCGAAGCGATGGCGGAGACGTTCTGCGTCGGGAATCAAGGTGTCGGCATTCATGTCGAGTCGTTGAGCTGGGCTGCAAAAAAATCGGCGGCGCGTGTGAGGGGAGGGGAAAAATCCCACACGCGCCGCCGTCGCCTTAGAACTCGTAGCGAACACTCAGCGATGCCGTACGTCCCGGAATCGAGCGCGCACGGATGATGTTCTGCGTGTTCGGGACGATGCTGCCTTCCTCGGCTTCAGTGATGCCGAATGCGTTGAACAGGTTGTTGACGTTCAGTCCGACCACCCAGTTCTCCGCGAAGCGATAGTCGGCGAACAGATTCACCTGTGCATAACCGGGCATCACCAGATCGTTGTTGTCCTGGGCGTAGGCGTCGGTGGTGCCGATGAGGTTGGCGCCGATCGTCCAGTTCGTTGCGGCGTAGCCGCCGGTCAGCTGATAGACCACGTCGGCCTGGCGTCGTGGCGTATTGCCCTCGTTGGCCGGTGTGATCTGATCTTTGCTGATTTCCGCATCGGTCCAGGTGATGCCGCCGTTGAAGAAGAACTCGTTGAAGCGCCACGCGGCTTCCAGCTCGATGCCTTTCGCCTTGTAAGTGCGGTCGAAGAAACGTTGGCTGGTCAATTCGAAGTTCTGTTCCTCGGTCTTGGCGTAGAACGCGGTCGCGAACAGGCTGAAACCGTCGCGGCGCCATTTCAGGCCTGCCTCGTATTGATCGACCAAATCCACCGCATCCTGCGCGCGCACCGAACCGTCAGGCTGCACGACGCCGAACAGCAGGCGGTCTGCGTTGGCGCGGCCGCCGCGGCTGATCCGGGCGAAACCGGCGAGATCGTTGTTAATCAGATAGTTCGCGCCGACCGAGTACGAGGTATAGCTCCAGTCGTAATTGATTGGCGACGCGGCGGCATTGTTGATCTGCGAAACATTCCGTTCCGGCGCGGAAATCACGCCGTCGCCGTTCACGTCGACATCCACCACCTGCACGCTGGCGGCATAGTTGCCGCTGGCGTCGCCGGTATCGCGACGCACGCTGGCGTCGATATCGAGTTTGCCCAGCGAGAACGCCAGCGACAGATACGGCGCGCCGATCTCGTATTTGGCGTTGTAGCTGCGGGTGCAGCAGTTGCCGAAGCTCGGGACGCCGTAGGCATACAGGCCGTTGTCGGAAAGATTGGCGCCGGTGCCGTCGATCACGTCCAGCAGCGCCGAGTTGCCGCCGCCGCGCAGTTCCTGCACGTAGGCGTTCCACACCCAATCCATGTCGATGTTCTGGCGGGCGGCGTAATAGCCGGCGCTGATGTCGAGCGTGCCGTCACCGGTGAGTGCGAAGGTCCGGGTCAGTTTCACATCATTGGCCCAGTTGCCCAGGTCGTTGAGTGCGACGTTGAACAGATTGGTCTGCACTGCGGTGCCGGTGAACGCCTGCCCGGCCTTCGGGCCGTTGGCGTAGCGCAGAGTGCTGCCCGCGCCGCCGACGCTTTCCGCGACTGAGGTTGCGGTGCCTGCGCTGGCCGGGAACGGCGAGACGAAACCACCTTCGGTGTCGGCATAGCGGAATTTTTCGTTGACCCGCCAGGCGTCGCCGAAGCGGTATTCGACTTCAGCGCCGAACACCGTGCTGTCTGGATGCATGCCGTCGGCGATGTCGGTACGGCGGCGGTTGTTGTTGCCATCCAGACCGATGTCGGTGCGGAAATAGCGGCTGTGCAGGGTGTCCTGCGCCGGATCGAAGCCGTTGATCGAGCCGAGGTTCGGGCTGCCGTTGCTGCCGCTGGCGCGGGTCGGCACCGGCAGGTAGCCGATGGCGCGGTCGTCGAGGCGCTTGAAGTAGAAGCGTGCGAAACCGTTGTCGAAATCCTTGGTGATGTTGGCTTTGATTTGGCCGCCTTTCTCGGCGGTGTAGCCGGCGTCGCGCACGCCGTCGCCGACGCGATAGAAGCCCGCCACGTGAAAACGCCAGCCATCGCCGAAGGGCATGCCGTAGCGGAAATCGAGGCGATTGCTGTTGTAGTCGAGGCCCGTCGTGAGGCCGACCGCGCCGCCCTGGACTTCGCCGGTATTGCTGATGAAGTTGATGACGCCGCCGGGCGAGTTGCTGGCGAACGTGGAGGCCGAACCGCCGCGTACCGCTTCGATCCGGTCGATCGACCAGTCGTTGCGCAGGAAGATGTCAGCGTTGCCGAAGGCGATGTCGCCGAACTCCATCACCGGCAGGCCGTCTTCCTGCAGCTGCAGGAATTTCGCGCCGCCCGAGGCGACCGGTAGGCCGCGCACCGCGATGTTGGCATTGCCTTCGCCGCCGGTGGATTCGGAGCGGATGCCGGGGATGTTGCGGAAGATTTCGGCGGTGGAACGCGGCGCCGAGCGCTCAATGGTGTCGGGAGTGATGCTGCTGGTCGACACGCTGGTGCGCAGCTTGGATTTGCCGCCGGCGGTGGCGGTGATGACGATCTCGTCCAGATTGCCGGCGCTGTCTGCGTCAGTTGTCGCTGGTGCCGATTGCGCGCTCGCGAATGCGGGCGTCAGCAGCATGCAGACTGCCAGTGACAGGGCATTGGGACGCAGCGCGACGCTGCGGCGTTGGGGTGGCTGGTTCGACTGGCGGCGCATGGCGGTGTTCCCTCCGGATGTGATGGCGCGGGCGGCTGCCCAAGTGGCGGAAGTGATAGGGCAACGTGCAATCGATTGCAAGCTGCGGTGCAGCGATCTCGCGAAACGCATCCCCGGGCTGTGCATTGATTTCTGATCGCGACCCTTGTTTTTTCTATGCGAAATATCATTCAAAACAAGTCATTGCACGTCATTCTGGCCGTGCATTGCGTCCGGCAGAGGCGTGCGGACAGGTAGCGATCCGTGCTGCAACGCAGCATGTACAATCGATTGCATTGGTGCACTATCTGCGCGCCGGTGAGGTCTCGGATCGGCGCCGAATCCTTGATGGAGCCGTGACATGGCGGACCTGAATGTGCATCTGGGCGGCCTCGATCTGGCCGTGATCGCGATCTACGCGCTGGGCATCATTGCCCTCGGCCTGTATGTGTCCAAACGGCGCGCGTCCGCAGAGGACTATTTCCTCGCATCGCGCTCGATGACCTGGCCGGTGATCGGTCTGTCGCTGCTGGCATCGAATATTTCCTCGACCACGCTGATCGGTCTGGCCGGCGCCGCCTACGGCAACGGTATCTCGGTCTACAACTACGAGTGGATGGCGACGGTGGTGCTCGCCTTCTTCTGCGTGTTCTTCCTGCCGTTTCTGCTGCGTTCGCAGGTCTATACGCTGCCGGAGTATCTCGAACGCCGCTACGACCGCCGCGCTCGCGTGTATTTCTCGGCGCTGACGATCTTCCTGAATATCGTCGTCGATACCGCCGGCACGCTGTACGGCGGCGCGATCATGTTGAAGCTGATCCTGCCGCAGTGGCCGCTGTGGGAAATCGTTGCGGTACTGGCGTTGTCGGCCGGCATCTACACCGTCGCCGGCGGTTTGCGCGCGGTGATCTACACCGAAACCGTGCAGGCGGTGATCCTGCTCGGCGCATCGGTGTTCATCGCGTTCTTCGCATTCGACAAGGCCGGTGGCTGGGATGCGGTGATGGCGTCGGTGGACCCCGCCAAACTGTCGTTGATCCGTCCGATCGACGATCCCGGCGTGCCGTGGCTTGGACTGGTGCTGGGCGTGCCGCTGCTGGGCTTCTATTTCTGGTGCACCAACCAGTTCATGGTGCAGCGCGTGCTGTCGGCGAAAAACGAAAATCACGGTCGCTGGGGCGCGCTGTTCGCGGGTCTGCTGAAGTTGCCGGTGCTGTACGTGATGGTGCTGCCGGGCACTGCCGCCATCCTGCTGTATCCGCAGCTGTCGAAGCCCGACCTGGTCTATCCGACGCTGATCTTCGATCTGCTGCCTGCGGGACTGGTCGGCATCGTTGTTGCCGGGTTCTTCGCGGCGATCATGTCGTCGATCGCTAGCACGTTCAATTCCGCGGCGACGCTGGTGACCATGGATTTCGTGCGCCGATGGAAGCCAGAGGCCGATAACGCAACGCTGGTGCGCGCCGGACGCATCACCACCATCGTCTTCATGGTGCTGGCGGTGGCATGGGCGCCACAGATCGAACGCTTCGAGTCGCTGTGGCAATACCTGCAGGCGGTGCTGGCCTATGCGGTGCCGCCGGTGTGCGCGCTGTTCCTGGTCGGCCTGTTCTGGCGCGGCACGAATGCCAAAGGCGCGTTTGCGTCGATCGTCGCCGGTCTGCTGGGTGGCGCCGCGCTGTTCTATGCGAACGTATTGGCGCCGACCCCGCTGGGCCTGCACTTCCTGTATGTCGCGCCGATCCTGTTCGTGCTGAGCAGCGTGGTGTTGATCGTGGTCAGCGCCATGAGCGCGCCACCATCGATGGCGCAGGTCGGCGCGCTGCTGTGGACGCCCGCCTTCTATCGCGACGAAACCCGGCAACTCGCCGGGATGCCGTGGTGGCAGAACTACCGTGTGCTCTCGGTGCTGCTGTTGATCGCGACGGCGGTGATCGTGTGGAGCTTCCGGTAACGGATCCGCTCGCGCTTTCCCTCTCTCCGCTTGCGGGGAGAGGGTGGCCGAAGGCCGGGTGAGGGGTTGCCTTACGCCGATGCCCTGACGATCAGGCTCGGCGCCAGCGTGACCGATTCTGGCGCTTCGCCACGGATCGCCGCGATCACGGTGTCGACCAGTTGGATCGCGCCCTGCGCCAGCTCCTGGCGCACGGTCGTCAGCGGCGGGTGGGTGTGTTCGGCGAGCAGGATGTCGTCGAAGCCGACGACCGAGACATCCTGCGGGACGCGACGGCCGGATTCCGACAGGGCGCGGATCGCGCTGATCGCGATCACGTCCGACGCCGCCATCACCCCGCCGAAATCGGCGCCGCTGTCGATCAGTTCGCGCACGCTGTCATAGGCATCGCGGCTGGCGAAATGACTGCGCACGTGCAGTTCCGGATACGCCTTCAATCCGGCGGTGCGCAACGCTTGGCGATAGCCGTCGTGGCGATGGCCGACTTCCGGCAGACGCTCGTCGCCGAGGAAAGCGATCCGGCGCCGGCCGTGGCGGATCAGGTGTTCGGTACCGATCCGGCCGCCGAGGCGGTTGTCGGTACCCACCACCGGATATTTCTGCGCGGGCAGCCGGGTGCCCCAGGCGGTGAGCGGAATGCCGGCGCGCGCGGCTTCGTTGATCGAGCCGTGTTCGAAACTCTGGCCGATCAGGATCACGCCATCGCTGCGCCCGGGCTGCTGCAGTCGGCGCACCCAGCCGTCCTCGTGTGCGGCCACCTTCGACAGCAGCATGTTGTAGCCGCGGTCGCTCAGCGCGTCGGCCAGATGCGCGAGCATGGTCATCATGAAGGGATCGAACAGATGCGGTTCGCGCTCGTGCACCAATGGCACCGCCACGGTGATCACTCCACTCTGGCGCGAACGCAGGCTGCTGGCGACCGGGTTGACCGCATAGCCGGCCTGCTCAGCGAGGCGCTGGATGCGCTCTCGTGTGCTTGCGGCGATCAGCGGGCTGTCCTTGAGCGCACGCGAGACGGTGGATTCGGACACGCCCGCGAGTCTGGCGATGTCCGACATCTGCAGGTTGGCCGGTGGCTGCGAGGTCCGGCGACGGGATCGGGTCATGGCCCTAGAGTCCGATGATCCGTCGTTCCGATCAAGCGCGGTCGTCGTTGGCATGGTATCGGTGAACGATACTGGAAGCGGTCCGCAGCGCTACGTTGAGCCGCTCAGGTTGCAATTGATGACCGTATGGGGAAGGCTGCAGCGGTGTTCGCCCGAGGCATGTGACCGGTGGCGGACGATCGGGGATATGCCGCATGAGGGCGGTTGCTGATGGGTGATTTCGCCGGGATTCTGATCTTGCTGGGCCTCGTGGTGTTGGCGGTGCCTGTTTTGTTGGTGATGGCGCTGATCAAGATCGGCAACGCCAAGCTCCGTATCGATGCACTGGAACGCGACGTGCAGCGCCTGCAGACGCAGGTGAGTGAGGCCAAGACGGCGCACAGCGCGCAGCCAACGTCTGCGCCGAGATCGGAAGAGCACACGTC
>JBGSID010000354.1:0-1549 GCA_041751895.1 Lysobacteraceae bacterium
CCGGGTGCTCGATGGCCGCCGCGGTGCCCGCCCACACCACGGTCATGTCCGCTTGCGTGGGTCCGAGCGTCGCCGCGCTGCACGCATCCGTGCGGATCAGTTCGCGCACTACGCGTTCACCGGTGGCCGGGTCGATGCATGCGGTCAGGATGCGCTCGATCTCATCCAGCGTGTTTGCATAGTCCTGCATGGCAACGCAGCCGCTGCGTTCGCGGCCCTTAAGATTGATGCGGATCTGGCCGTCGTAGAACGATGGCAATGCGAATGCGCGCATGCGCGGCCAGTGCGGTGCATACCAGGCGGCCGGCATCCAGCTCAGCGAATTCGTGGTTGGACCCGGCGGCACCCATCGGCGTATGCCGCGACGCAACAGGCGCCGTCCGCCTCGCCACAACGCACCGAGCGCTTGCGGGCGATCTGTCGACGCGGGCGGCTGGCCGAAGTAACGACGCATCGAATCGGTCCACGCCTCATTCTCCGGCGGCATCACCAATCCGGTGGCGACATCCACGCCTAGGCCAACACCGTGCAGCAGCGGCTCACCAAAGCACATGCGATACAGCAGTTCCGGCAGCAGCGCCATGCTCGTCACATCGGATTCGTTGGGACCCATGCCGTGCATGGAAAACACCAGCACCGCGGCATCCGGCATGCGCTGCGTCAGTCTGCCTACCAAGGCATCGGTTGCGGCGTAGACCGCATGCATGCCGTCGCGCGCCGGTGCAGCCGAAGGCAGCTCGGCGAGCGGATGATCCGGATCGAGGCCGTGGTAGAGCGCTTCCACCGCCGAGTGCAGCTCGCTCACCACCACGATGCCCAGTGTCCAGTCGGTGATGCGCTCATTGAGCAACCACTCCGCGGCGGCAGCGCGCACATCGACTGCCTGCGCCAGTCGATGTCCCATCTCGCGGGTTCGTGCCGCACTCGGCCAGGTATGGCCGTAGATCCAACGCTGCGCGGGATAAGGCCCGAACCGCGCCTGCAGTTGCGCGCTCAGGCCGCGCGGATTCGACTGCAACGGCACGCCCGGATCGTGCGCGCCCCAGCCGACGATGCCTTGCGTACGCCCAGCCTTTTTGAGATCGAAATACGGTGCATCGAACACCACCGCGCGCGCATCGAGCCCCACGGTGAACGGTGTCAGCGTCGTGCCGCGCTGCACACAGGTATATCGATCGACGTCGAAGTCCACGGCCGAGAAACGGCTGGCCGCCTCGGGTGCAAGCCCGGTGGCGAAGTGCTCCCACGCAAGGCCAGTGCGCCGCGCATCGCCGTGATCGAGCGTCACTATCGCGGAGCGCGCCTGCAGCGCGCACAGCTGGGGCAGCGCGCCGGCGCGCATCAGCGCAGATGCAATCGCCGGATCGTAGCCATCCAAACCGATCACCAGCAGTCTTTCGCTCATCCCATCGTTCCCCGCGTCTCGGATGGCCGCATCAATCGCCGCAGGCACGCGCTGAAGTAGCCCCGATGCCAGGCCGACTCGCGGATGTCGAGCGCCCGTCGCGCATCGCGACCGAGCAGCCGCCTGACCATGCCGGCGATGGTG
>JBGSID010000355.1:0-11003 GCA_041751895.1 Lysobacteraceae bacterium
GGGCCCTGCCGGCGGCCCGTGGCCAGAGGCCGCCACTGCGGTGCCGGGTGCAGCACCCGTCGCTTATCTGTGGGGGCCGCCGGGCTCGGGCGTGGAGAAGGTCGCCACCGTCATCGGGCACGCCGGGTATCCGCTGCGCGCCGACCGTTTCAGCTCGAAACCACCGCGTGACCCGCTGCAGACTCCCGACACCATCGCTGCGCTCAATGACGGCACGCTGTCGGCCGAGCGCCTGCATGCCGAATGGCGCGCCGCGTTGCCCGATCGCGGCATCCGCGATGGCATCGTCATCGATTGGCTGCCGTTCTGGGACAACGCCCTGCTGAAAATGCTGCGGCCGTTGGAGCCCGGTGCGATCGTGGTGATTGCGCTGCGCGATCCGCGCGACATGTTGTTGGAATGGATCGCCTTCGGTAGCCCGATGCCGTATGGCATCCCCTCGGTCAACGATGCCGCACTCTGGATGGCGCGTCAGCTTCAGCATGTGATTGCGCTGCATCGCGATGATCTGCAGCCACACAATATCGTCCGTACTGACCACGCGCTGGCGGATATCGAAGCTTTCGCGTCGCAAGTCGGCAGTGCTCTGTTGCTCGACAAAATTCTGATACCACCCGCAGCCGAGCTCGGCGTGCAGCGGTTTGCGTTCGGTTACTGGCGCGAATATGCCAAGCCGCTCGCCGAGCCGTTCGCACTGCTGTCCGAGGTGTCGCAGGCATTGGGTTATCCAGCGGAATGAATGACGTCATCATCCATCGTCGAGTCACCCATCGTTGAATCATCGACGATTGAATCGTCGATCATTGAATCAAAGGAGCGCCGCATGCAGATCGTCAGCGACAGTTTCGAGCACGGGAAACGGATTCCTGCCGAATTCGCGATGGGCACGCCGGAGGGTTTCGGTGGCAATCGCAACCCGCATCTGCGCTGGCAGGACGCGCCTGCCGGCACCCGCAGTTTCGCGCTGCTGTGTATCGACACCGACGCGCCGACCGACGGCGCACTGGTTGCCGACGAAGCAACGCCGATTCCCGTCGATCACCCGCGCGGTGATTTCGTGCATTGGGTGATGACGGATATTCCCGCCGATGTGAAGGCGCTTGCCGCTGGCGCCTGCAGCGACGGCGTCACCGCGCATGGCAAGACCGCGCCGCAGGGGCCCGAAGGCGCCCGGCATGGCCTGAACGACTACACCGGCTGGTTCGCGGGTGATGCGCAGATGGGCGGCGACTACCTCGGCTACGACGGACCATATCCGCCGGCGCACGATCTTCGCCTGCATCGTTACTTCTTCCGCATCTTCGCGCTGGACGTGGCGCGTCTCGAATTGCCGGCGAAATTCACTGCCGCCGAAGTGTTCGGCGCCATGCACGGACATGTGTTGGCGGAGGCCGCGACGTATGGAACCTATGCGTTGAATGCGGGCGTGAGAGGCTGACGCCGCACGCTGATCACATCTCACTAAATCAGATCGCATTGCATCGGGTCGGGGCATGGACATCAATCAGAACCAGGACAACCCCTATCACGCGCCCGTTGCGACGATCGCCGAAAGCACGCCAGACGAGCATTTGCCGATCGTGCCGGCAGGGCGATGGCGCCGGTTCTTCAATCTGCTGATCGACTACGTCGGTTTTTCGATCTTCTCGCTCGTGATCGCCATTCCATATGTCGCCTTTCAGTATCACCAGGGCGGCGATGCGGCGCTGGATAGTCTTGAGCAGGACACGAACACCATGCGCGACTACGCGATCGGCATCATTTCGATGCTCGGCTATTACGTGTTGATGGAAGGTTTCTTCGGTTTCACGCTGGGCAAGTTGATCACCGGTACCCGTGTGGTGAATGCGCAGGGCGGCAAGCCGACGTGGGGGCAGATCATCGGCCGGAGTCTTGCGCGTCTCATCCCGTTCGAACCATTTTCGCTGCTGTTCTCGGTCGATGACCAACGTCGTGGCTGGCACGACTCGCTGCCGAAGACCTGGGTCGTGCGTCGCCGCTGATCACGGCAGGGCGACGACGTCGGCTGGCGCCGTCAGAGCGATATCGGTTCCGCCTGGAAGACCATCACGTCGCCGTCATCACTCGTCAGACGCAGGCGATACGGTTGCGGTTCGAGCAGCTCGACCTTGAATGCGCGGCTCATGCGTTCGCTGAAGCGCCGGTCGGCAAGATTCTTTTCATCTGTGCAGGACATCCGAGTGACGATGGGCAGGTTCAGTTCCAGGTGCTTGCCGACGACCTTGTAATCGCCACGCAGCTGATTGCAGCCGCCGGATGCGTTGACCTGGCCGTCTGAGAAGTGCATGTCAAACGTGACATCCGCAGGGCGCATGTCGCCGATCGCAGCGCCATTGGCGGCAGTCGCCGACTGCAGTGTCCAACCGCCGGTGTTGACCAGTTCGTCGGCGCTGAACCGGGCGGTGCGTTCGCGGTCGGCACCTGCACCGGAGGCGGCCATGTCGCCGGCGGCACCTGCGGTGGTGCATGCGGCGGACGAAAGAATGAGTGCGGTGGCGATCAAGGTATGGCGAGTCTGCATGGCGGGTCTCCGGGCGATGCGATCAGGGGTCCAGGGTAGCGACGAACAGCGGTCGATCATGGGTGGAAGTGATGTCGATGCTCAGCGCACGATGCGGGCACGTGCTGCCGGAGCCGGCGGGGTGGCAGTGCGAGTGTCACGCCGGTCGCCTGAACAAAAGGTTCGTCCGGTGACGTTGCAATGATCGTATTGCGGGCTCACCGCGCCCGTGGCCGCAGCGACCATACCAGCACGCCGGCGATCAATCCCCAGAACGCCGAGCCGACCCCGGCCAGACTGAGCCCCGAGGCGGTGACCAGGAAGGTGATCAGCGCCGCTTCGCGTTCGGTGTCCTCGCGCAGCGCGGCGGCGAGGCTGTTGCCGATGGTGCCGAACAGCGCGATACCGGCGATCGCCATGATCAGTTCCTTCGGAAATGCAGCAAATACCGCAGCGACTGTGGCACCGAACAGCCCGATCACGATGTAGAACGCGCCCGCTGCCATGGCTGCGACATAGCGCCGTGCCGGATCCTCATGCGCCTCGCGGCCCATGCAGATCGCGGCGGTGATCGCGGCGAGATTCAGCGCATAGGCACCGAACGGCGCCAACAGCACATTCACGACCCCGATCCAGCCGATGACCGGTGAAATCGGCGTGTCGTAACCGGAGGCGCGGATCACCGCCACGCCGGGAATGTTCTGCGAGGCCATGGTGACGATGAACAAGGGCAGCGCGATGCCGAACACTGCCGCCAACGACAGCGAGGGCATGATGAACACCGGTTGCGCCAGTTGCGGCGCGACGTCGCCCAGATGCAGGGTGCCGGTAGCCATGGCGATGACTATGCCGGTGAGCAGCGTCGCGATCACGGCATACCGTGCGAACCAGCGCCGGCCGATCAGGTACACCGCCAGCATCGCCAGCGCCAGATCGGCGCGCGTCTGCATCGCGACGAAAGCGTCCAGCCCGAAGCGCAGCAGCACGCCCGCGAGCATGCCCGAGGCCAATGCCACGGGCACTTTGCGCATGCTGCGTTCGAATGCGCCGCTGAAACCGGCGATGACGATCAACAATCCCGACAACACGAATGCGCCGATCGCGTCCGTCATCGGCAGGCCAGCCGTGGTGGAGATCAGCATGGCCGCGCCCGGTGTCGACCATGCGGTCACGACCGGTATGCGGTAGCGCAGCGACAGGCCAATGCAAGTGACGCCCATGCCGAGTCCGAGCGCCCACATCCATGAGCTGATCTCGGCGCTGCTTGCGCCGAGTGCCTGCGCCGCCTGGAACACGATCACTGCGGAACTGGCGAAGCCGACCAGCACCGTCACGAAGCCGGCCGCGATCGACGAGGGTGCGATGTCGCGCAGCCATGCGCGTGGCTTCAGCGTCGTTGTGGACGAAGTGCCATTCATTGGCCGGTCGGCACCAACCACAGCAGCACGATGCCGGCCACGAAGCGATACACCGCGAATGCGGTGAAGCGATGGCTCTGGATGTAGTGCAACAGCCATTTCACCGCGACGAAAGCGGTGATCGCCGAGGTGACGAAGGCAACGCCAAGTGCAGTCCAGTCTTCATTGCCGACACCGCCATGCCTGTACATGCTGAGCAGTTCGTAGGCTGTGGCAGCAAACATGGTCGGAATGCCGACCAGAAACGCGAATTCCGTGGCGGCGACGCGGCTGGTCGTGCCCGCGAGCAGCGCGACGAAGATGGTCGCGGCAGAACGTGACGTGCCTGGAAAGACGCCCGCCACGATCTGGGCGGCGCCGACCAGAATCGCTACTGTCCAGGTGATCTCGCTGCGTTCGCCGAGCGTGGCAGCGCGTTTCGCGGCGAAGTGTTCTGCCAACAGCATCCAGATGCCGCCGAGGATCAGCGCCCATGCGATCGGACGCACTTCGTCCGGCAGCTCCCAGCCCAGGGCTTTCACTGCCAGGCCGCCGATTGCAGTGACGCCGAATGCGGTCGCGAGTTTGAACGTGTAATCGAGATGCTCGCGCTGACGCAATCCGACCAGCAGCGCCCACAGCCGCTGCCAGTAGATCGCGACCACGGCGAGGATCGCGCCGGCCTGGATCGCGATATTGAACAGATCGCTGCGATGGCCGAGCCAGCGTTCGGCGATCAGCAGATGCCCGGTGCTGGAGATCGGCAGGAATTCGGTGATGCCTTCGATGATGCCGAGCAGCAGCGCGGCGAAGAGGTCGTTCATGGGGATGTGCGTCGGCGATCCGGGAAGGGCAGTTTAAGGGGGCGGGCTGCGGAGGTATTGGCGATCACATCCAAGCGACAACGCTTTGTCCTGACAGGCTAGGGGTGAGGCGTGCAGCGATATTTCAATCCGGTTGCCCGAGTCGCAGGAACACTGCTTCTTCCCCGTCTTCCGCCAGACCAAGGCCGAAGTAGACCGGGCCGATCGGTGTGTCCAGCGCGCTGTAGATGCTGCCGCCGAAAATCGTGCGATCGAGCGAAGGCTCCTGCCCGCGCCCCCAGATCTGACCCGCTTCAAGCGAGCCGCCGATGAACAGCGGGTACTGCAGGACCTGGGCCAATGGATAGTTGAATTGCAGTGTCGCCAGTGCCGAGCCGTTGCCGCGCAGGGTATCGATGCCATAGCCGGATACGCGGAATGGGCCGCCCAATACCGCTGCATCCTCGAACGCATTGCCGCGATGATCCTGCGTCTGTGCGCCGAGCTGCCAACGGCCGCCGAGTGCGGTGAACGCGAAGGATGCCTTGGCGCGTGAGGTGAAGCCCTCGGTGTCGCCAGCGACGGAAGGCAGATAGCGGGTGTGCCGTGCCTGCAGATACCAGCCGCTGCCCGGGAATTCGGCATCGTCCTGCGTGTCGAGCGTCAATTCGGTGTCGATCCCGATGCTGGTGCTGGTGCGCGGGATATCGTTGAACAACGGTTTCGAACGCAGATCGAAATGGTTGCGGCGCACGAAGGGTGTGACTGCAAGTTCGCCCCATACCCCCAGATTCAGACCGAGCCCGGCGCGCGCCTGCCAACGGCTGTAGCGGTAATCGCCGCTGTCATTGTCGCGATCGATCAGGGTTTCGTTCGTGCCGAGCCATTCAAGCGAAGTGCGCAGAAAGGTGTAGCGGCGCAGGTCGAGTGGCTGGTTCCATTCGGCGAACGCGCGATTGCGGTCGCCGAGCCGCGCTTCCAGTTGCATGTCCCCGCCGAAACGATTCAGTTCGCGTCGGCCGTAGCGCGCGCCGATCTGATAGTCGCCATGTCCTTCGAAATCGTCCTGCAGGAAAATGCCGAACTTCAGCGTGCCGTCTTCTTCCCAGCGACGGCTGCGGGCGACGTAGGTCAGCACGGTCTTGCCGGTGTCGTCGGTACCGACGGTGTAGTAGGTGCGTGAGAACGCACCGAGTCCCTGCAGGCGGGTCAGATCCCGTTCGATCGTTTCCGGAACGATGGCGTCGCCCGGTCGTGTGCTCATCACGTACGCAGCGAGCGCTTCGTCATCCACGCCCGAGGTGTTCACCAGTTCGACCCGATCGACGGTGCCGATCGGCTTCAGTCGTGCCAATCGCGTTTCGCGCCAGGAGGCATAAGCCTCGGGCGACAATTGCAGTGGCAGCAGCTGCGGTAGTGCCGCCATCGCCGCCTGTTCGCCGAGCGGGACGCCTTCTTCGAGGCCCACGGAGAAGTCGGTTGAGCTCAAGTCGCCCAGCGCCGGCACGATCAGCACATCGTTCGTGCCAAGCCGTTCGCGCTGTCGTTTGGTTTCGCGCAGCATCAGTGCGGTCACCATCTGGTCGGTAATGCTGAAGGGATCGAGCAGCTGGTCGCGTTTCTTCAGCGTCGCACCGATATCCACGGCGATGATCCGCTTCGCACCCCAGGTCTGCGCGATCTCCACCGGCAGGTTCATCGATACGCCGCCGTCGATGAGTGAGCGTTCGCCATAACTCACCGGCGACAGCGCGCCGGGGACCGCCATGCTTGCGCGGATCGCATTGACCAGATCGCCCTGATCCATCTCCACGGCTTCACCGGTTTCCAGATCGGTGCCCATGGCGCGGAACGGAATCGGCAACTCGTCGAACGCGGTGATGTTCGCGCTGGGCAACAACGCCGAACGCAGCGCCATCGCCAGACGTTGACCTTCGAAGACCGACGGCGGCAGCCCCAACTTGCCGTCACGCAGGCCGAAACCGCCTTTCGCGAGGAAGCTGCGGTCTTCGTCCTTGCGCCGCTGACTGAATACGCGACGATCGATGCGATCGACGAACATCGTGTTCCAGTCCAGTGCGCGCAATTGGGTTTCGATCTCGGCCGCGCTCATGCCGCTGGCATACAGGCCGCCGACCACGGCGCCCATGCTGGTGCCAACGATGCAGTCCACCGGAATGCGTTCGCGTTCGAGCACCTTGATCACGCCGATATGCGCCATGCCGCGCGCGCCCCCGCCGCTGAGCACCAGACAGGTGTCGAAACGGGTGGCTTGTGCGTGCGCAACGCCGCTGGCGGTGATGAGGATGGCGAGTGCGGCAAACAGTCGGAGGTGCATGAAACAGTCCCGGGGGAGGTTTGAACCAAAAAAGCGCATTGAGAAATAATCAGCACCAACGTGGTGCAAAAATGATTTTGCCGGTGCGCTCTCTTCCTTTGTAATCAATAGTTTAGCCCAGTAATGCGGCTGGCACGCGCCTTGCTCATAGCTCGCTATCCTTTTCATCTATCGGAGCTTCCGGATGTCCATCGAACACGTCGAAAAACTCGTCAAGGACCACAAGGTCGAGTTCATCGATCTGCGCTTCACCGATATACGCGGTGTGCAGCATCACGTCACCTTCCCGAAATCGATCATCGAACCGGGTTTGTTCGAAGACGGCAAGATGTTCGACGGTTCGTCGATCAGCGGCTGGAAGGGCATCAACGAATCCGACATGGTGCTGTTGCCAGACCCGTCAACCGCCTTCCTGGACCCGTTCACCGCCGACCCGACCCTGGTCCTGACCTGCGATATTCTCGACCCGGCGACCATGCAGTCCTACTCGCGCGATCCGCGCGGCGTTGCCAAGCGCGCCGAAGCCTACCTCAAGGCCAGCGGCATCGCTGATCAGGCGTTCTTCGGCCCGGAACCCGAATTCTTCATCTTCGACAGCGTCCGCTTCGCCAATGAAATGGGCCACACCTTCTTCCATATCGATTCGGAAGAAGCGCATTGGAACTCCGGCCGCGACTACGAAGGCGGCAACACCGGCTACCGGCCGATGGTGAAGGGCGGCTACTTCCCGGTCGCGCCGCTCGACTCGCTGCACGACATCCGCGCCGAGATGTGCAAGACGCTGGAAGAAGTCGGCATCGAAGTCGAAGTGCACCACCACGAAGTCGCCAATGCTGGCCAGTGCGAGATCGGCACCAAGTTCAACACCCTGGTGCAGAAGGCCGATGAACTGCTGACGATGAAATACATCGTCAAGAACGTCGCCCACCGCAACGGCAAGACCGCGACCTTCATGCCGAAGCCCATCGTCGGCGACAACGGCAGCGGCATGCATGTGCACCAGTCGCTGGCCAAGGGCGGCGTGAATCTGTTCTCCGGTGACGGCTACGGCGGCCTCTCGCAGATGGCGCTGTGGTACATCGGCGGCATCTTCAAGCATGCGCGTGCGATCAATGCCTTCTCCAATTCCACCACCAACAGCTACAAGCGTCTGGTGCCGGGCTTCGAAGCGCCGGTGATGCTGGCCTATTCCGCGCGCAATCGTTCGGCATCGTGCCGCATTCCGTACGTCGCCAATCCGAAGGCGCGTCGCATCGAAATGCGTTTCCCCGATCCGATGCAGTCCGGTTACCTGACCTTCGCCGCGCTGATGATGGCGGGTCTCGACGGCATCAAGAACCAGATCGACCCGGGTTCACCGAGTGACAAGGATCTGTATGACCTGCCGCCGGAAGAAGAGAAGGGCATTCCCACCGTCTGCCATTCGCTCGACCAGGCGCTGGATGCACTGGACAAGGATCGCGAATTCCTCAAGGCCGGCGGCGTGTTCAATGACGACTTCATCGACGGCTACATCGCGCTGAAGATGCAGGAAGTCACCAAGTTCCGTGCGGCGACGCATCCGCTCGAGTACCAGATGTATTACACGATCTGATCCACGATCCGGTAGAGCGGCCTTCAGGCCGCTGTGCCGGTGGACGAGGACGGCAGCGGCCTGAAGGCCGCTCTACCGCTGTCATCCCGAGCGAGGGCGCAGCCCGAGGAGGGAGCTGCTGTTCAAGGCTTCAAGCGCAAAAAATAGATCCCTCGCGTGCGTTCGGGATGACAGTGTTTGAATGATGGGGAGTAGCGATGGACATCCGCATCGACGATCTGCGTAGCGAAGCGATCATCGCGATGCTGCGCTCGCACAAGGCGGATCTCGCGCAGCACTCGCCGCCGGAAAGCTGTCACGCGCTGGATCTGGACGGTCTGCGCGCACCAGGGGTCACGTTCTGGAGTGTGTGGCAGGCAGGCGAGTTGTTGGGCTGCGGCGCGCTGAAGGAACTCGACGCGACGCACGGCGAGATCAAGTCGATGCGAACGGATTCGCGTCATGTACGCAAGGGGGTGGCGGCAAGATTGATGCGCCACATCCTGCAGGAAGCCAGGGGCCGGAAATATCGGCGCCTGAGTCTGGAAACCGGTTCGATAGAAGTGTTTGAACCGGCGAGGGTGCTGTACGAGCGTTTCGGCTTCGAGCCATGCGGTCCGTTCGCGGACTACGTCGAAGACCTGTACAGCATGTTCATGACGATCGCGCTCTGAACGCACGACCGTCGTGGAAGCGACATCAGCGGTTCGGTTTTTTGCAAGACGAGGCACGGGAAACGCATACGCAGCTTCCTTCCCCACGTCGGAATGCGTAGCGGTTCTCTTCATCGACGGCCGGCACTGCGGTGCCGGTCGTCATCCACAGCGAATATTCGCCAACGGGGAGAGCGCATGAAACTGATTACCGCCATCATCCGGCCGTTCAAGCTCGACGAGGTGCGCGAAGCCTTGTCGGAGATGGGCGTGTCCGGCATCACCGTCACCGAAGTCAAAGGCTTCGGGCGACAGAAGGGACATACCGAGTTGTATCGCGGCGCGGAGTACGTCGTCGATTTCCTGCCGAAAATCAAGGTCGAGGTCGCAGTGCCAAGCGAGCAGCTTGATGCTGCGATCGAAGCGATCCAGCAGTCGGCAGGGACCGGCAAGATCGGCGACGGCAAGATTTTCGTCACCGCGCTGGAACAGGTCATCCGCATCCGCACCGGCGAAGTCGGCGCGGATGCGCTTTAACCCTTACTCGGAGACTGTCTCATGACGACTGGATTCTTTTCCGGGTCGAAGGCCCGTGCTGTTCTGAACCGTACCGCCCTGCTCGCGCTGCTTTGCGGTGCGATGACATTCACCGCAACACTCACCGCCTCCGCGCAGTCTGCGCCGTCGACCGAAGCCGTTGCAACGACGACCGATGCGACCGCATCGGATCTGGACGCCGCAAAAGCCGACGCCGCACCTGCCGTGGCCGCTGACGACACCGCAACGCCTGCCGCTGAACCCGAGGCCGCCCCCGCACAGGTGGCCGACAAGGGCGATACCGCGTGGATCCTGATGTGCTCGGCACTGGTGATCTTCATGACCTTGCCGGGGCTTGCGTTGTTCTATGGCGGCTTGGTCCGCAGCAAGAACGTGCTGTCGATCCTGATGCAATGCCTGGTGGTGTTCGCACTGGTCGCAGTGCTGTGGGTGCTGTACGGATACAGCTTCGCGTTCACCGAAAACAACGCATTCATCGGCGGCGGTGCGCGTATGTTCGGCGCGGGATTGAACGGCGCAATGGGAGCGACTTTCACCAAGGGCGTTTATATCCCGGAGCTCGCATTCTTCGTATTCCAGGGTGCGTTCGCCTGCATCACCTGCGCACTCATCGTCGGTGCGTTCGCCGAACGCGTGAAGTTCGCAGGCGTGCTGTTGTTCACGGTGATCTGGTTCACCTTCGCCTATGCGCCGATGGCGCACATGGTGTGGTTCTTCCCGGGTCCGGATGCGTTTACCGATGATGCGGCAGCCAAGGCTGCGACCGGAGCGGCCGGTTATCTGTGGGCCAAGGGCGCGCTCGATTTCGCCGGCGGTACCGTGGTGCATATCAATGCCGCGATCGCGGGTCTGGTCGGCGCCTACGTGATCGGACCGCGTGTGGGCTATCGCCGTGAGGCGCTGAAGCCGCACAACCTGACCCAGACCATGGTCGGTGCGTCGATCCTCTGGTTCGGCTGGTTCGGTTTCAACGCGGGCTCGGCGCTGGAAGCGAACGGTGTTGCGGCACTCGCCTTCGTCAACACCTTCCTCGCCACCGCTGCGGCGGTGTTGGCCTGGACCGCGACCGAATGGATCGCACGTGGCAAGCCGTCGATGCTGGGCGGTGCCTCGGGCGCCGTGGCCGGTCTGGTCGCAATCACGCCGGCCTGCGGTATGGT
>JBGSID010000356.1:0-3017 GCA_041751895.1 Lysobacteraceae bacterium
CGCAGTCGCGCGCCGTCAAAGGTACAGATCGAACCACCGCCGGCGGCGACGGTATGGATCGCCAGCATCGGTGTGCGCAGGCGTACGCCCGCCACCTCGGCTTCGTCCCGCCGTTCGTAGCTGCCCGCGTACCAGGACACATCGGTCGAGGTGCCGCCCATGTCGAATCCGACCAGCCGGTGGAAGCCTGCGGCCTCGGCGGTTTTCACCATGCCGACGATGCCGCCGGCCGGCCCGGACAGCACCGCATCCTTGCCCTGAAACGCTTCCGCCGCGACCAGGCCGCCGTTCGACTGCATGAACAGCAGCCGAGTCTGCGCGAGCTGGCTTCGCACTTGCTCGACATAGCGGCCGAGCACCGGCGACAGATAGGCGTCCACCACCGCGGTATCGCCGCGCGGGATCAGCTTGACCAGCCTGGCCATCGCGTGGCTCAGCGAAATCTGGGTAAACCCGGCCGCGCGGGCCAATCCGGCCAGTTGCAGTTCGTGCGTCGGGAACCGGTCGGCGTGCATCAGCACGATCGCGATCGCGCGCAGACCGCGAGCGTGGGCGTCGGCGAAGGCGAGCCGGGCGGCGCGGAGATCGATTTCGCGAAGCACACTGCCTTCCGCACTCACCCGTTCATCGACTTCGATGGTTTCGACATACAGCGTCGCCGGCAACTCGATTCGGCGTGCAAACAGTTTCGGCCGCGTCTGGTTGCCAATCCGGAGCGCGTCGCCAAAACCGCGGGTAATCGCCAACAACACCGGTTCACCGCGCCGTTCCAACAGCGCATTGGTCGCCACCGTGGTGCCCATCTTCACCGCGTCGATCACCGCCGGCGCCTCCCCCAGCGCATCACCCAAAATTGCGCGAATGCCCGCCACCGCGGCATCGGAGTAGCGCCCGGGGTTTTCCGACAACAATTTCCGCACCGAGAGCGCACCGTCCGGCGCACGCCCGACGATATCGGTGAACGTGCCACCACGGTCGATCCAGAACTCCCAGCCGCGTGTCATATCAAGGTCTGCCCGAACGTACGCAGACCACAGTCTATTCGGCGCCACGGATGCTGGCTACGCGACGCCACCACTCCGCAGTTGGAGCGGGGGCGACAAGCGGCTCGCGGTGTTCGGTGCTCGGGAATGGACGTAGGTCGGGTCAAGCGCCGCAGGCGTGGACCCGACACTCTCAACCATTGCCGCAACGGTGAGCACGTCGGCTCCACCGCTGCGCGGCTTGAGCCGACCTACGGCTTGTGGAGCGCGGGAGACGGGAGTCGGGAAGCGGGAATTGTGGGAGCGACGGCACGTCGCGACTGCTGCTTCGATAGCCATGTCGCGACGTTCCGTCGCTCCCACACCCCTGCTGCTTCGATAGCCAAGTCGCGACGTACCGTCGCTCCCACACTCATGCTGCTTCGATAGCCATGTCGCTATGTTCCGTCGCTCCCACACCCCGGCGCCTTCGATGGGACGTAGGTCGGGTCGTCGCCGCAGGCGTGGACCCGACACTCTCAACCATTGCTGTAACGCTAACCATGTCGGCCCCACCGCTGCGCGGCTTGAGCCGACCTACGCCAAGGCCGCGGCTCCGAAGTAGGTCGGGTCAAGCGCCAAAGGCGTGGACCCGACAATCTCAACCATTGCCGCAACGGTGACCCTGTCGGCTCCACCGCTGCGCGGCTTGAGCCGACCTACGGCAGGGCTGAGCATGTCGGCTCCGCCGCTGCGCAGTCCAGCGCCGCAAACACATGGTGAAACAAGACGCAGCGTTTGAGGCCGCGATACAGGGCGCTGAGGGCGTCGCGTTCGGCAGCAACGGCAGCCTCGCCGTACTTCTGCGCCATTTGGTTGAGCGTGGCAACCAGGCTTTGGCCGCGGAGCATGGCGTCCAGCAGGTCCAGGGCGGTGGCATTGAAATCCAGGCCGAGCAGGTTGTCGAAGCCTTCGGTATTGCCGGTCATTTCGGCCATCCAGGCCCGCACCTTGGCGACCGGATCGCTGCACTGGAATGCTCTCTGCACCAGGCTCAGCAGTTCCTCGCGATCAAATACATTGAGCAGCATCGCGAGCAGGAAGCGATGATCCGGATCGTGCAACTTGCGCCGAAGTTCGACAATGCTGCGACTGACCAGGTCGTTGTGGACAGCCTGAAACAGCAGCGCGCGCTGTGCCGGCGGCAGCGCCACACACAGATTGCATAGTCGCTGCGCTTCGACGAGGTCGGCGCTGATCAGTGTTTGCTCACCAATCAGCGTATACGCCAGAAACAGGTCGGCGTCGCCAAGCACGCGCAGCAAATGCCGTTCATGATCGGCCGCATTCAACACCCGCAGCATGCGCAGGGTTTGCAGTTTACGCAGCGTTGCGGCGTGCCGCTGGAACGGATCGACGGCCAGCCCCGGCCAGAGATAATCGTATTGCACTTCGGTATTGGGGTCGTCGGTGATGGTGCGCACGACGATGGTCAGCGACGGCCGGACCAGGTGAAACAACGAATGGATCAGCGCGTCGCCGCGTTCGATTACGCGGGTGTCGCCGGGGCGCAGCACTTCGATATCGCGCAGCCGCAGTTGTCCGGCGATGGCGCGCTGTTTAAATGCGGTCGGCTGCCACGGCTCGAAGCGATAGCGGCTGTGGATGCTGGAACCCCCCAGCACCTGAAAGGCCCCGCAGAAGGCGTGCTGATGAATGCTGGTGGTGCCATCCAGCCAGGTCAGCGCGGAGATATCGAAGTGCTCACCGCGATACAGCGAGAGCGGCGGCTCGGCGAATTTTCCGTCCAGATCGGCCTGCCGGCACAGTCGCTCGGCACCCAGCACGTAGTCGATCAGATCGGCATGCGTAATGTGCGCGGAAGGATTGAACGCCTGCAGTTGCCGAGCGGCGACCGACTCGATCCGCGCGTACACCGCGTCCCGTTCGGGGCCCAGGTCAGCGGCGATCGCATCGCCCAGCGCATGGAAAAACACCTCGACGCGGTGCGGCGGTTTCGGCGTGGTCGGCGGCGCGACCAAAGCATCGGGTACG